>NZ_JBEPBI010000039.1:0-52628 GCF_040299045.1 Streptomyces sp. NPDC001027 | reverse complement strand
CCCGGGGCGGCCCGCCCCTACGGGGGGCCGCTCCGCCGGGGGCAGGTCGCCCCGGCGGAGCGGCGGTTCGTCGGCCCGCACGATCAGCGCCAAGTTCCCCGGCCGCTGTCTGTGCGGCCGCCCCTACGCGGCCGGCGAGCAGATCGCCAAGAACGACCAGGGCTGGGGACACCCGGAGTGCCGGACGACGGCCGGCGACGCGGGCTGACGGACGAACCGGGCTGACGGGCGATGCGGGCTGGCCCGGGGTGCGGGCTGACCGGGGGCGCGAGGCGGGCGGCGGCCCCCACCTCACCGCGCCTCACCCAGCCGCGCCTCACACCACCGCGCCGCGCCACCCTCCGGTCTCCAGGCCGCGCTCCTCGATGAACGTCTTGAAGCGCTCCAGGTCTTGCTTGGTCTGACGCTTCACGAAGCCCAGCTTGTCGCCGACGTTCTCGGCGACGCCCTCCGGCTGGAACTCCATCTGGAGCATCACCTTGGTGTGGGCGTCGTCCAGCCGGTGGAAGGTCACCACCCCGGCCTGCTCGGCCTCGCCCGAGACCGTGGTCCAGGCGACCCGTTCGTCGGGGATCTGCTCGGTGATCTCCGCGTCGAACTCGCGGTGCACGCCGTTGACACTGGTCACCCAGTGCGTGAGCGTGTCGGTGCGCTGCTCGACGCGCTGCACGCCGCCCATGAACTCGGGAAAGCTCTCGAACTGCGTCCACTGGTTGTAGGCCGTGTGCACGGGCACGTCGACCTCGATGGATTCCTCGACCTGCGACACGGTCGTCTCCTCCTGCGTTGTCGGGTACATCCTGTCGGTGTTGCCCGTGGCGGGTACCCGTCAGCGCGGAGGCAAACAGGCCGGTGCGATCGGCCCGGCCGGCGCGGTCAGTCGGCGTCGAAGGCGTAGTGGACGGTGTGGTCGAGCAGGTCCGCCGGGGAGGTGTCGTTCCAGGGCCGCATCGTCTCGTGCAGGTCGACGACGTTCGGGGTCCCGCCGCCCGGGACGTAGCCGGACCCCGGGTGCCGGCGCTGCCACCGGGCCCACAGCTTGTCGATGTAGGCGTGGTGCAGCCAGAACACCGGGTCGTTGGGGGAGACGCCGGTCGACATCTGCCCGCCGACCCACACATGGACCCGGTTGTGCAGGTTCACGCCGCGCCAGCCCTCCAGGTGATTGCGGAAGCCGTCGGACGCGCTGTTCCAGGGAGCCATGTCGTACGTCGCCATCGAGAGCACCGACTCGACCTCGGCCCGGGTGGGCAGCTCGCGGACGCCCGCCCCCAGCGAGCGGCGCAGGTAAGTGCGGCCGTCCACCCGGACGTTGATGGGCCAGGCGCCCGCCGTGGCGGCGAACGGACCGTCCATCACCTGGCCGTCCCGGCTGCGTCCGCTGCCGCCGAGGAAGTCCGGAGCCCACAGCGAGGAACGGGGCGACCGGTCGGCGGACCAGTCCCAGTACGGCAGCGCCACCGAGGCGTCCACCGACTGCAGCGCCCGCTCGAACTCCAGCAGGAATCTGCGGTGCCACGGCAGGAAGGAGGGCGAACGGTGGCCGGTGCGCTCGCCGTCGTCCGTGTCGCCGAGGATGAACGCGTTGTGCGTGGTGACGAAGGCGTCGTAGCGGCCGGTGCGCTTGAGCTCGAGGACGGCGGCGACGAACCGCCGCTTCTCGTCGGCGGTCAGGGCGGCCTGGTTCTTGCGGACGGTCATGTGCGGTGCTCCAAGGGTGCGGAAGGACAGGGCGGACGGCGGATCAGCCGGCCGGGAACGGGACGAGCCGGGCGCCCTGCAGCTCGTCCACCGCGGCGCGGGCCGCGGCCCGGGGAGTGGACACCGGGTCGTAGTGACTGACCACGCTGATCCAGGAGCCGTCGGCGTTGCGCATCACGTGCAGCTCGACCTCGTCGACGTACACGGCGTAGCCGCCGCCGTGGTGATGGCCGCCGCCGGTCCGGCTCCGTCCCTGTATCCGGCGGCCCTTGTACACCTCGTCGAAGGCCTCGGGGGAGCCGTGCGCGTCGTGCGCGCCGGGCCGGCCGTCGGCGGCACGGGCCGCGGGGACGGCGGCGAGCGTGGCGCCGACGGTGGCGACCGCGGTGAGTGCGCGACGGCGGCTGATGTGCGGCATGCGGGATCTCCAGTTGTGCGAGGGGGTGACGACTCCGCATGCCTATCGGCCGGACCGCGAGGCCGGGAAATCGGCCTCGCACGGTTGGCTCTGATCCGGACATTCGCTTACATGTCGTGCAATCTTCAATCAAGATGATCTTGGCCGCCGATGGACCGCGGCGCGCCGGAACGGGCAATTCCTTTCCGTCGGGACACCGCTTCCGGTGATCTTTCTCGGGCCGCCGCGCCGTGGGTGGTGTGGCTCACGTGTGAAAAGTGGCGCGATCGGGCACGTGGGGCGTCCGGCGACCGACCTCGCCCCCTGCTACCCTGCGTCGTCAATCAACCACGTCTGGTGACTCCAAAGGGGTGCTCGTGAAGGTCGCCTGTGTCGGCGGCGGGCCCGCCGGCCTGTATCTCTCGATCCTGCTCAAGCGGCAGGACCCGTCCCACGACATCACCGTCCACGAGCGCAACCCGGAGGGCTCGACCTACGGCTGGGGCGTCACGTACTGGCAGGGGCTCCTCGACGAACTCCGCGCCCACGACCCCGAGTCGGCGCGCGCGATCGAGGAGAGCTCCGTCCGCTGGCACGAGGGCGTCGCGCACGTACGGGACCTGGCGACCCGTCAGCCCGGCGACAAGGGGCACGGCATCGGCCGTCACCGCCTCCTGGAGATCCTCGCGGACCGGGCCCGCGCGCTCGGCGTACGGCTGGAGTTCGAGAGCGAGATCACCGCCGCGAACCTGCCGGACGCCGACCTCGTGGTGGCGGGCGACGGAGTCCACAGCGCGCTGCGCACCGCCCACGCGGACGACTTCGGCGCGCAGCTCACCGAGGGCCGCAACGCCTATGTCTGGCTCGGCACGACCAAGGTCTTCGACTCCTTCACCTTCGCCTTCGTGGAGACCGCGCACGGCTGGGTCTGGTGCTACGGCTACCCCTTCAGCGACGAGCAGAGCACCTGTGTGATCGAGTGCGCCCCCGAGACCCTGACCGGACTCGGCCTCGACCGGGCGAGCGAGGCCGACGGCCTCGCCGATCTGGAGAAGCTCTTCGCGCACATCCTCGACGGCCACCCCCTCGTCGGCCGGGCCTCCTCCGCCGGCGGCAGCGCCCAGTGGCTGACGTTCCGCACGCTCGTCAACCGCACCTGGAGCCGCGGCAACCTCGTGCTGCTCGGGGACGCCGCCCACACCACCCACTACTCGATCGGCGCCGGCACCACCCTCGCCCTGGAGGACGCCATCGCCCTCGCCGGGGCGCTGCGCGAGAGCGCGGACCTTCCGCAGGCCCTCGACCGCTATGAGCGCGTACGCAAGTCCGCCCTGCTCTCCCAGCAGAGCGCGGCCCGCTACAGCGCCCAGTGGTACGAGAACCTCACCCGCTACATCCACCTCCCCCCGGAGCAGATGTTCGCCCTGCTCGGACAGCGTCACTCGCCCCTGCTGCCCTATGTCCCGCCCCAGCTGTACTACCGCCTCGACCGGGCGGCCGGTCGCCTCGAGGCGCTGCGCCGCCTCAAGCGCTGGCTGGGCCCGAAGCTGGCGCGCGGCGCGCACGCCCGCACGCTGGCCTCGGGCGAGTAGGGGTCCGACGGGCTCCGGCACACCGGGCGAACCTTGGGTGAATGACCATTCACTGCTATGGTGAATGGTCATTCACCTCTTTTCGCGTGCTGTTCCGGCCGTTGGAGTGCCCATGGCGTCGCCCGCTCCGATATCCACCCCGACCAGCGGCAACCCTGACTTGTGGACCCGGCTCACAATTCCGGTCCTGGCGTACTGCGGAATTCTCATGGCGGTCATGCAGACCGTCGTCGTCCCCCTGCTGCCCGACCTGCCCCGGCTGACCGGCGCCTCGGCCGGCGCGGTCTCCTGGACGGTGACCGCCGCCCTGCTGTCCGGCGCCGTCCTCACCCCGGTCCTCGGCCGGGCCGGCGACATGTACGGCAAGCGCCGGGTCCTGCTCCTGGCGTTCTCCCTGATGGTCGCCGGCTCCGTGGTCTGCGCCCTCACCTCCGACATCGGGGTGCTGATCGCGGCCCGCGCCCTGCAGGGCGCCGCGTCCTGTGTCGTCCCGCTGTCCATCAGCATCCTGCGCGACGAACTGCCCCCGCAGCGCCGCGGATCCGCCATCGCGCTGATGAGCTCCACCGTCGGCGTCGGCGCCGCACTGGGACTGCCCGCAGCGGCCGTGGTCGTGCAGTACGCGAACTGGCACGCGATGTTCTGGGTGACCGCCGCCCTCGGCGCGACCGGCGTCGTGCTCATCCGCCTGGCGGTGCCCGAGTCGCCGGTGCGCGAGCCGGGCCGGTTCGACGTCACCGGCGCGCTCGGCCTCGCCGCGGGGCTGGTCTGTCTCCTGCTCGCCGTCTCCCAGGGCGGTCAGTGGGGCTGGGGCAGTCCCCGGATCGTCGGTCTCCTCCTCGGCGCCGTCGCCGTGCTCTGTCTGTGGTGGCGCGGGCGGCTGCGCTCCCCGGAGCCGCTGGTCGACCTGCGGCTGGTGTCCCGGCCGAGCGTGGGCCTCTCCCACCTGGCCGCGTTGCTGACCGGCTTCGCCTTCTACGCCAACTCGCTGGTGACCGCCCAGCTCGTGCAGGCTCCCGAGGCGAGCGGGTACGGGCTCGGGCTGTCCATCGTCCAGACGGGCCTGTGCCTGCTGCCCGGCGGCGTCACCATGCTGCTGTTCTCGCCGCTCTCCGCCCGCATTTCCGACAGGCGAGGCCCCAGGATCACCCTCGCCCTCGGCGCCGCCGTCATCGCCGCCGGGTACGCCCTGCGCGTCGCCGACAGCCGTGAACTGTGGATGATCATGGTGGGGGCGACCGTCGTGTCCACCGGCACGACCCTCGCCTACTCGGCGCTGCCCGCGCTGATCCTGCGCGCCGTCCCGCCCGGGCAGACCGCGTCGGCGAACGGCGTCAACGTCCTCATGCGCACCATCGGACAGGCCGTCTCCAGCGCAGCCGTCGCCGCCGTCCTCGTGCACCACACCAGCCTTCTCGGCGGGGCCAGGGCGCCCACGCTGCACGGCTATCTGCTGGCCTTCGGCGTCGCGGGCGCGGTGGCCCTCGGCGCGTGCGCGGTGGCGCTCGCCATCCCCGGCGACGCCGGGACCGAGGACACGCCGGCGCCCCGGGGCCGCACCCGGCCGGTGAACGACGAGGCCAGAGAGGGAGCATGAACCCGTGAGCACTTCACCCGACGCCCCGGTCCCCACCGGCCCCCCGGCTCCCACCGACTCCCCGGCCCCCGCCCGGCGCGACGCCGAGGCGACCAGGGCCGCCATCCTGCGCGCCGCCCGCCACCTCCTCGCCCGCCAGGCCCACGCCGACATCACGCTCAAGGCCGTCGCGGAGCGCGCCGGGGTGAGCGCGCCCCTGGTCCTGAAGTACTTCGGCAACAAGGACGCCCTGTTCGCCCGGGTGATGTCCTTCCAGGAGGACGCCGACGCCCTGCTGGACGCCCCGCTGGAGCGACTGGGCCGGCACATGGTCCGGCATGTGCTGGTCAGCCAGCGCGAGCGGGGCGCCGACCCCCTGCTGCGCATCGCTTTCGCGCCCCTGCACGGCGACCACGGAGACGTGCTGCGCGCCAACTTCCGCGTCCAGGTCACCGAACGCCTGGCCGAACGCCTCACCGGCGCCCACCGCGGAGTGCGCGCCGAACTGGCCGTCGCCGCCCTGCTCGGCCTCGGCGTCATGTTCGGCATCGCCCGCGGGAGCGAGCTGCGGGCGACGCCGGTCGACGAGGTCGCCGACCGGTACGGCCCCACCATCCAGGCCCACCTCGAAGGCGGCGCCGCCGACGGCGGACCGGGCGGCGCGGCGGACTGCCGCGGATGACACACTGACGCCATGGAAGAGCGCGAATTCGGCAGGTCCGGTCAGCACGTGTCGGTCGTCGGTCTCGGTACCTGGCAGCTGGGGGCCGACTGGGGCGACGTCGACGACAAGGAAGCTCTGACGGTGCTGGAGGCGGCGGCCGAGTCGGGAGTCACCTTCTTCGACACCGCCGACGTGTACGGCGACGGACGCAGCGAGCAGACCATCGCCGCCTTCCTGAGCGGCCGGCCCGACCTGCATGTGCTGGTCGCCACGAAGATGGGCCGCCGCGTCGACCAGATCCCCGAGAACTACGTCCTCGACAACTTCCGCGCCTGGAACGACCGCTCCCGCCGCAACCTCGGCGTCGACCGCATCGACCTCGTGCAGCTGCACTGCCCGCCGACCCCCGTCTACTCCAGCGACGAGGTGTTCGACGCCCTGGACACCCTCGTCGAGGAGGAGCGCATCGCGCACTACGGCGTCAGCGTGGAGACCTGCGCCGAGGCCCTCACCGCGATCGCCCGGCCGGGCGTGGCGAGTGTGCAGATCATCCTCAACCCGTTCCGCCTCAAGCCCCTGGCCGAGGTGCTCCCGGCGGCCCGCGAGGCCGGCGTCGGCATCATCGCCCGGGTGCCGCTCGCCTCCGGACTGCTCTCCGGGAAGTACACCCGGGACACCGTCTTCCCGCAGAACGACCACCGCGCCTACAACCGGCACGGCGAGGCCTTCGACCAGGGCGAGACCTTCTCCGGCGTCGACTACGCCACCGGCGTCGAGGCCGCCGTCGAGTTCGCGGCCCTCGCCCCCGAGGGGTGCACCCCGGCCCAGCTGGCGCTGCGCTGGATCGTCCAGCAGCCCGGCGTGACCACCGTGATCCCGGGCGCCCGCTCGCCCGAGCAGGCCCGCGCCAACGCGGCCGCCGCCCGTCTCCCGGAGCTCTCCGGGGCCACCCTCGCGGCCGTCCGCGACCTCTACGACCGGCGGATCAGGGAGCAGGTCGAGGGCCGCTGGTAGAAGCACCCGGCGCCGGTCGGCAAGAACCGCCGCTCCCGGGGTACTCGCGGTGAGGAGAGGGTCGAGGGACCCCCACGCGAGCCGGGAGGGCGGTAGAGGTGACGGACACGGCGACGAGCGCCGAGCGGCGCACGGGGCGCAACGAGACCGAGGAGGAGAGAGCCGACCGGATGTGGGGCGAGCTCATCCAGGAGATCCGCGTCGCCCAGACGGGCGTGCAGATCCTCTTCGGCTTCCTCCTGACCGTCGTGTTCACCCCGCGCTACGCCGACCTGGAGGACATCGACCAGGTCATCTACATCGTGACCGTGGTCCTCGGCGCCTGTGCGACCGGCGCCCTCATAGGCCCGGTGTCCCTGCACCGCCTCGTCTCCGGGCGGCGGGTCAAGCCGCAGGCGGTGCGGGTGGCGTCCAGGCTGACCCTCGTCGGCCTGCTCCTGCTCCTCGCCACCATGACGTCCTCGCTGCTGCTGATCCTGCGGGTGGCCACCCACGACGCGTTCGTGCCGTGGCTGGTCGCGGGCGTGGTCGCGTGGTACGGACTGTGCTGGTTCGTGCTGCCCCTGTGGACCCGGAGTCACTACACCACGAACTGAGCCGGGCCGTCCGGACCGGGGTCGGCGCCCCGTGCGCCGCGCAGCGCGGCGATGCAGCTGCCGATCGCCTGCTGGAGCTCCTCGAGCTGCTGGACCATGTCGTCCTCGTAGAACTCCTGGGTGTCGACGTCGTCGAAGGTCAGCTCCTCGAAGACCCTGGTCGCCCGCTGCAGACCGCTGTAGAACTTCGTGCGCCGCTCCTGGACGCGCAGTTCGGGGTCGGCCTCGACGGCCTCCACGACCAGGCCCTTCAGGGTGTCGTAGGCGTCGTTCGCCCACTCGCCTGCGTCCTCGCCCTCGTCCAGCTCGTCGAGCAGCGACAGGTGCCGCTCGGCCTCCTGTCGCAGCTCCGCGGGCGCGTCGAGGGTCTGCCCGGCGGGCGTCCTGATCCGGCCGGACTCGGCGATCTGCCGCACATAGCCGATGCGGTCGGCCGAGCGGCTCTCGGAGGCCACGGCCTTCTTGAGGTCGTCGGTGCGCACGACGTCACGGGCCAGCTCGTGCTGCAGCTCCGGGTCCTCTCTGACGCGGTCCAGGAGGGCGGCGCGGGCGGCGCGGGCGGTCGAGGGGTCGGCGAGGATGGCGGCCCGCAGCGCGGTGGGGTTCTCCGCGACCTCCAGCGCCTTCGTCGGCCGGATGCCCTCGGCCTCGGCGGCCTCCGCGATCGCAGCCCCGCGCTCGGACGAGGCGCTGGAGCGCGAGACGTAGTACGTCGCCCAGACCTCGGCGTCCGGCAGCTCGACCTCCTGGCCGGGCGCCAGCTCCTCGAAATGCGGGACGAGACCGTCGTCCGCGGCCCGGTCCCACGCCTTGTAGAACCGCAGGACGCGTTCGGGGGAGCAGCCGGCCAGTCCGGCGAACTCCTTCGCCGACGCCTTCGGCGTCTCGTCGGCGCTCTGCCCGCCCGGCCGGACGCTGCGCGCCACCAGCAGGCCGAAGGCCCACCCGCCGGTCCGCGCGTACACGCCGAATTCGCGGGCGTCGCGCGCCACGAGGTCGGACAGCGGCGCGGGGGACGTCTCGGCGGACGCCTCGGCGGCCGTCTCGGGCAGGTCGATCGCCAGGGTCACGGGTGGTTCTCCTCCACAGGCTGCGGCCGCGGGATCGGCGCCGCGGACGTCCGCGACGGCAGCCTATACGCGCTTCCCGGCCGGCCCCGGCCAGACCCGCGCGCGGGCCGGGCTCCCGGTCGACTCCCGGTCATCCGAAGGCGCCGCGCAGCGCGGGCAGCAGGGTCTTCTCCGACCAGTCCAGATAGGCGTGCTGGGCGTCGCCGCCGATCTGCACCAGGGCGACCTCCGTGAACCCGGCCTCGACATAGGGGCGCACGGCCTCGACGAAGTCGTCCGGGTCGTCGCCGCACGGGATCGAGGCGGCGACGTCGTCGGGCGTCACGAACTGGGTCGCGGCCGCGAAGGAGTCCGGGTGCGGCAGTTCGGAGTTCACCTTCCAGCCGCCGCCGAACCAGCGGAACTGGTCGTGCGCCCGCCGCACGGCCGTGTCGCGGTCGGCGTCGTGCGAGACCGGGAGCTGGCCGACGCGCGGCTTCCCCGTGCCGCCGTGCCGGTCGAACGCGTCGAGCAGCGCCTTCTCGGGCTCGGTGGCGATCACCAGGTCGGCCAGCCGGCCCGCGAGCGCGCACGAACGGTCGCCGGAGACGGCGATCCCGATCGGCGGCGGCTCGTCCGGAAGGTCCCACAGCCGGGCCGAGTCCACGTCGAAGTGGGCGCCGTGCCGGGTGACGTGCCGTCCCTCGAACAGGCCCCGGATGATCTCCACGGCCTCCTCGAGCATCTCGTGCCGGACGTCCACCGACGGCCATCCGCCGCCCACCACGTGCTCGTTGAGGTTCTCGCCCGAGCCGAGCCCCAGCCGGAAGCGCCCTTCGGACAGCAACTGCATCGTCGCCGCCTTCTGCGCCACCACCGCCGGGTGGTAGCGGAACGTCGGGCACGTCACGTACGTCATCAGCGGCATCCGGGAGGTGGCCTGGGCCGCCGCTCCGAGCACGCCCCAGGCGTACGGGGCGTGTCCCTGCGAGCGCAGCCAGGGGAAGGAGTGGTCCGACGTCACCGAGAAGTCGAATCCCGCCTCCTCGGCCCGCACCACGTGGTCGACCAGGTCACGAGGGCCGGCCTGCTCGGTCATCATCGTGTATCCGATTCGCACCATGAGGCCCGAGTCCCCGGCCGTCGCGGGCGGAAACAGGCCGCCGACGACAGAGGGGCCGGGGGCCGGGGAGGGCGGCGGCGACCGGGCGGGCGGCGGGAGTCCCCCGGGGCCGTGCCCCCGGTCGCCGGGCTCAGGCGGCCGGACCCGGCCGGAAGGTCCTGAGGAAGGCGTCGAGGGCCTGCCGGTTGGCGCTCGCGTTCCAGTCCGCGGCGGGCGTCGTCCAGCGCAGCGAGAAGCTGCGGCCCCCGCCGAGCAGGAATCCGCGGCCGAACGTGCGCTGCCGCCCGTCGGCGCCGTCGAAGAGCCATTCCATGTCGGCGCCCTTGAACCCCTGGTACGTCGTGGCCCTGATCTGGCCGATCCGCCGGAAGCCCGCGGTCCGCTCGAGATTGGGTTCGACGTCGTCGCGCCAGACGGCGACCGGGTCGGGTCCGGCGTCCTTGCTGTAGGTGACCGCGAGGGTGCGCGGGTCGCCCTTCGCGCCGAACGTGACGCGGTAGGCCCCGTCGGCCGCGCGGGCCGTGTCCAGCCGCCCCCACCCCTTGGGCAGGGCCACCGAGAAGCCCTCGTCGGCGCGGTAGATCCGGAAGCCCTCCGGGAGGGCGTCGGCGGTGGCAGCCGGGGGCGGCGAGGTCCGCGGGGGTGCGCTCGGGGAGGCGCTGCCCGGCCTGCTGGGCGCGGGGGTCGGCGTGGGAGCCGGGTCCGGCGTGGCGGAGACTCTGTCCCCGGCGTCCTCGCCCGGCCCCGTGGCGGAGGCCGACGGCCGGGCCTGCGCGTCGCCGGCCGCCGTGTCGTCGCCGTCGGGCAGGCCCTGGGCCACGGCGAGCGCGGCGATCGCCACGGTGACGACGGCCAGCGCGGTCCCGGCAGCCATCGCCCGGCCGCTCCACTGCGGGCCGATCTGCCGTGCGGCGGCGCGGACGCGATGCAGCCGGGGGGCGGGCACGGCGGTGTGCGGGTCGTCGTCCAGCAGGCGGGTCAGGGACTGGCGCACCACCGTACGGGTCAGCCGCTCACGGGAGTCCTTGCGCAGCAGACCCTGAACGACCGAGGTGAGGGGGCCGGCGCGCAGCGGGGTGCGCAGGGGCAGCCTGTCCACGCCCTTCAGGGTGGCCTCGGGCCGGTCCCGGTCCCGGTACGGCGGCCGTCCCTCGACCATCGTGTAGAGGAGCGCGCCCAGCGTCCACAGGTCTGCGGCGGGCCCGATCCGCTCGTCGCGGGCCTGTTCGGGCGAGGCGTACGACGGGGCCGCCACGCGCGGGGCCAGGGTCGCGCCGGCCAGCCCGAACCCGGTGAGGACGACGGGGCCCTGGCTGCGCACGAAGATCTGGCCGGGGCTCAGCTCGCCGTGGGTGATGCCCTCACCGTGCGCGACCTCGAGCACGTCGAGCAGTTGCAGCCCGATCGCCGCGGCCCTTCCCGGGCTGAACGCGCCCTTCTGCGCGATGAGCTGACCCAGCGGCAGGCCGTCGATCCACTCGGTGACGGTCCACAGGGAACCGTCCTCCTCCAGGGCGTCGACGACCGAGGCGATCCGGCCCGGGCACAGCCGGGCCATCGTCTCCGACATGCGCAGCACCCGGTCGGCGGCCTGGCGCGCCTTCTCCTCGCCCTGGTCGGCGGGCAGACCGATCCTGGTGACCAGGCAGGGCCGGGCCGCCCCGGTCTCCTCGACGTACTCGCCGTACCAGCTGACGCGGTTCGTCTCCCGGTGGACGACGTCGAGCAGCCGGTACCTCCCGGCGACCCACTCGTGCGTGGAGACGTGCGTCTTGACCATGGTCATCCCTCGTCGAAACCGCTGTCACCTTTCCCAGTGGTACGACCGGCGCGAGGGGGTCCGTTCAACGGGACGGCAACTCGGCCCGATTCCTGTCCTTCATTCAAGAAAAAGACTTCGCCGCGCGTCGAGTAGGTGTGCGAGAAAAGGGAATTGGGGGACCTCGGACGGAGCCGCACCCGTCCCGTCCTGCGAGGGTAACCCGCGGTAAACAAGACGTGCCGGTCTCCTCGGGCGTCCGGAAATCGACCTTCCCGGCCCCCGTCCATTCCCTTCGGCGACGCCCCGGCCGGGTTTTCCCTCTTTCCGGCGAATCGACTCAGCGCACCTCGAACCGGTCCGTCCAGGCCCTCATGTCGGCGGTCGTCGCGTTGCCCCCGCAGACCACCAGTCCCAGCCGCACCCCGTCGCCGACCCGCTCGACGACCCGCCGGGCCGCGGGCAGCAGACAGCCGGCCGCCGGCTCGGTCCACACCTTCGCGTGCTCGGCGAACTCCACCGACCCCTGCACGGCCTCCCGGTCGGAGACCAGCAGCACCTCGGTCACCAGAGCGCGGACGTGGTCGTACGTCAGCCGCGAGACGCTGGGCGCGCTGAGGGTCGTGACGATCGACGACAGCGCCACCGGCACCGGCCCGCCCGCCGCCAGCGCCTGGGACATCGCCTGCGCGCCCTGCGTCTCCACGCCCCAGATCCGCACCTTGGGCCGCAGCGCCCGCAGGGCCGCCGCGACCCCCGCGATCAGCCCGCCGCCCCCGATGCTGACCAGCACGTCCGTGAGTTCGCCCGCGTCGGCCGCGAGCTCCAGACCGACGGTGCCCTGCCCGGCGACGACCAGCGGATCATCGAACGGGTGCACCAGCGTGAGGCCCTCGTCGCGCAACCGCTCCACCAGCGCGAACGCGGCGTCCATGCCGTCGGTCAGCCGCACCGAGGCGCCGGCCGCCTCCGCGGTCTCCACGGAGCGGGCCGGCGCCGACCGCGGCATCACCACCGTGGCCTTCACGTCCAGGGCGGCGGCCATCACCGCGAGCGCGACGCCGTGGTTCCCGCCGCTCACGGCCACCACCCCGGCGGCCCGCTCGGCCTCGCCCAGCGACAGCAGCTTCGCCGTCGCGCCCCGCGCCTTGAACGAGCCGGTGCGCTGCAGGAGTTCGAGTTTCGCGGTCACAGGGACGCCGAGCAGGCTGGAGAGGCCGGGGCTCGGCACGGTCGGCGTGCGGACCACATGTCCGGCGATCCGTGCGGCGGCGGCTTCGATGTCCGAGATGCCGATCAAGGCGGTCACCCTTCCGGCGCGGGCGGCGTCGGCCGGACCGCGCCTTGACTCTTCGTGTCCTCGCACCCTCACCCGGCGCCGCCACGCAGGTCAACCCGCACCGCGGCCGTGCGGGGCTCAGTCCGGCGCGCCGGACCGCGGTTCCAGGAGCCCCTCGCGGTAGGCGATCGCCACCGCCTCCGTACGGCTCGCCGCACCGAGCTTGGCGAGGATGTTGGAGACGTGCACGCTCGCCGTCTTGCCGCTGATGAACAGCTCCTCGCCGATCTGCCGGTTGCTGCGACCGAGGCCGAGCAGCCGCAGCACCTCCTGCTCCCGCGCCGTCAGCGACGTCGGACGGTCCCCGGCGCCGGCCGGTCCCTCGGCGAGACCGCCGCGCCGGATCAGGGCGTCCGCCCGCTCCCGCAGCGGGCCGGCCGCCAGCCGGACGGCCGTCTCCCGGGCGCCGCCGGCCTCGACGGCGGCCTCCTCGCGACGGCCCGCCGCGAGCAGGGCCTGCGCGTACCGCAGCCGGCACCGCGCGAGTTCGTACACGTCGCCCTGACCGAACGCCGCCACCGCCTGCGCCCAGAGCGCCGGGTCCGGTCCCGTGGCGGCCCAGGCGCACTCGGCCTCGGCGCGGGCCAGCCAGGCGTGCCCCTCCGGCCCCTGCGGCACGCCGGTACCGCCGCGCAGGGCCACCGCACGGGCGGGTTCGAGGAGTTCGGCGGCCACGGCCGCCCAGCGGCCGGCCGTCGCCTCGTCACCGGCGCGTCGCGCCTCGGCGGCCGCGTCGGCCACGGCCGGGAGGGCGAGCGCGGTGAGCCGCACGGTGGCGTCGGGGCGCGTCCCCGCCTCGTCCGTGAGCGACTCCACCGAGGACCGCAGCCGCGCCACCGCCGCCTCCGGGTCGCCGGCCGTCGCCGCCGCGTCCGTCAGCACGATGGCCGCGACGAGCGTCGCCATCCAGTCGAAGCTCCCTTCGAGCAAGCCCCGGGCCCGTTCGACGGCGGCGCGCTCGCCGCGCGCGAGCGCCACGTACAACGCGGGGCCGACCGCGAAGCCGCCCGATGCGGGCAGCACCGCGAGATCGGCGGCCGCCGTGCGCAGGCACTCGTCCCAGCGGCCCAGGGTGTACAGCACGAGCAGTTGGAGATAGCGCATCTCCAGCGGGTACGGGGAGTTCAGCAGCCCGGCGCGGCGGGCCCGGTCCAGGCCCTCCGCCAGCCACGGCAGGCACTCCTGCGGCTCCCCGGCCTCGTACGCGCCCATGGCCAGGGTGAACAGGGCGCGCATCTCCACGGAGGCGTTGCCGCCGCGCAGCGCCAGCTCACGCGCCTCCTTCAAGCGGGCCCGGCCCTCGGGGGAGCGGCGGCCGTCGCCCTCGAGGTTGGCCAGCGAGACCAGCAGATCGGCCCGGGCGTCCGTCAGGTCCAGCCGCTCGGCGACGCCGAGGGCCCGCCGGGCGACCTCGAGCGCGGTGGCGAAGTCGCCGACCTGACGCGCGGCCAGGACATGCGTGGCGGCCGCCCACACCCACGTGGACGACGGCGGGTCGGCGGGGATCATGGCCAGCGCCTCGCTGCTGTAGGCGAAGGCGGCCTTCAGGCTGTCCACGTTGATCAGGGTGCCCGCGAGCGTGTACCGCACCCGGGCGGCCAGTTCGGCGTCGGTGTCCTGGCCGACGCCCGCCAGCGCGGCCCGGGTCAGCGAGACCGCGCGGTGCGGCTCCCCGGCGTGCGCGGCGGCCGCCGAGGCGCGCAGCGTCAGCGTGACCCGGTCGTCGCCCTCGCCGGACGGCAGGGCTTCGGCGGGCACGGACTCCCACAGGTCCAGGACGGATTCCAGATGCCGCAGTTCCTCGGCGGGCGCGCCGACGTGCTGGGCGTGGTCGGCGGCCTCCAGGGAGGCGGTGAGGGCTTCGAGCAGGTCGTGGCTCTCCCGGTAGTGGTGCGCCCGCTCGGCCGCCGTCTCGGCGCGCCGGCCCCGGCCGTCCAGCAGCCGGGCGAACGCGCCGTGCAGCCGGGCCCGTTCGCCCGGAAGCAGGTCGGCGTAGACCGCCTCGCGCGCGAGCGCGTGCCGGAAGGCGTACGTGCCGTCGTCGCCCGCGGCCAGCAGCCGGCGGCCGACGGCCTCGCGCAGCGCCGACTCCAGCTCGTCGTCGGGCAGGTCCATCGCGTCCCGCAGCAGGGCGTGTTCCACCCGGCGGCCGGCGACGGCGGCCGTGCGCAGCACCTGCTGTGCGGCCTCGGGGAGTTGCTCGACGCGGATGAGCAGGAGATCGGCCAGTCCGCTCGGCATCCCGCCGGCCTCCGCGCCGGCGGCGGTGGACAGCTCCTCCGCGTAGAAGGCGTTGCCCTCCGCGCGCGCCACGATCCCGCGGACCGTGGCGTCCGGCAGCGGGCGCTCCTCCAGAGACCGCACCAGGCGGGTCACCTCCGCGTCCGCCAGCGGCCGCAGTTCCATCCGGTCCACGGCCGGCAGCCGTACCAGCTCCGCCAGCAGCGGGCGCAGCGGATGTCTGCGGTGCAGGTCGTCCGCACGGTAGGAGGCCAGCACCGCCAGCCGGTGGCCCCGTCCGTCGCCCGCGGGCCGCTGCAGGAACCCGCGGCTGAGCAGGAAGCGCAGCAGGTCCCGGGAGGACTGGTCGGCCCAGTGCAGGTCTTCCAGGACGAGAAGCACCGGAGCGACCCGCGACAGGTCGGCGAGCAGCGCCGCCATCCCCTCGAACAGCCGCAGCCGGCCCTCTCCGCCGGTCGCGCGGGCCCGGTCCCCGTCGTCCGGCGCCGTGCCGGAGCCCGCGCCCAGCAGCCGGCCGACCAGCGGATGCGCGCCCAGGACCGCGGCGAACCGCTCGTCGGCCGCCAGCGCGCCCAGGATCTCGGTGAACGGCAGATAGGGCAGGCCCACGTCGCCGAGGTCGACGCAGTGGCCGGTCAGCACCGTCAGGCCGGACTCCACGGCCCTTGCGGCGACCTCGCCGAGCACGCGCGTCTTGCCGACGCCCGCGTCCCCGGCGAGCAGCACGGCGCGCGCCTCGCCGTCGCGGGCGCGCTCCAGCACGCCGAAGAGCCGGGCCAGTTCCTCTTCCCGGCCGATGAACGGAGTGCTGAACACGGTCTGCGACACGCCTCCATCCTGGCACGCGCCGGCTTCGACGAGCGCCGCGACCAGGGACGGAGGGCGGGAGCGGCCCCGGAGCCGCCGGGAGCGACGACCCGGGGGCGCCAGCGAGGGCCCGCCCGCGTCAGCGGTGCAGCGATCGCGCCCAGTCCTGCGGGACCCGCCCGGCCGGCCCCGGCGCCGGCTGGTCGGCGGGGTGGCTGACCGGCGGGGCCAGTTCCGGCCCCGACTCGTAGAGCTCGTCCGAGGAGTAGTCCCAGAACCACTCCTCGCCCGGCTCGAAGCTGCGTACCAGGGGGTGCCCGGTGGTCTTGTAGTGGGCGGTGGCGTGCTGCGCGGGGGAGGAGTCGCAGCAGCCCACGTGCCCGCAGCTCGCGCAGCGCCGCAGGTGGAACCACCAGCCGCCCGCGGCGTCGCAGTCGACGCAGCCGGCGCCGCTGGGCGGGACGCTCGGGTCGATGCCGTCCACGTCGGTCATACGGGCTCCTCGGAGGTCTCAAGGTCCGGGCCGCCGTCGGCGCCGGGATCGGGGGCGGTCAGCGGCAGCAGGACCTGGAAGCGGGTGTCGCCCGGCGCGGACTCGACGTGCAGGCTGCCGTGGTGCTTGTTGACGACGATCCGCCAGGAGATGTCGAGGCCCAGACCGGTGCCCTCGCCGACCGGCTTGGTGGTGAAGAACGGGTCGAAGATCCGGCCCCGGATGTCCGCCGGGATGCCGGGCCCGGTGTCGCGGAACTCCACCAGCAGCCGGTCGCCCTCCCGTGCGGTCCGCACCGTCAACGTGCCTTCGCCGCCGGCGCTGTCGACGGCGAACACGGCGTTGTCGACGAGGTTGGTCCACACCTGGTTGAGCTCCGCCGGGTAGGCGGGGATCCTCGGCAGCGTCCGGTCGTAGTCCTTGACGACCTGGATGCGCCGGCCGATCTTGCCGCCGAGCATCAGCAAGGTGCTGTCAAGGAGTTCGTGGACGTCGACGACCCGGTAGGGGGCGCGGTCGAGCTGGGAGTACTGCTTGGCGGCGTCCACGAGATGGGAGATGCGGTTGGTCGAGTCGCCGATCTCGTCCAGCAACAGCTCGGTCTCGACGGTGTAGTTGAGCCACCCGATCGCGCCGGGCAGGATGTCCTCGTCGACGGCCGCCGCCACCTGCTCCAGCCAGTCCACGTCGAGTCCGGCCTGCACGAAGGTCGGCGCGATCCGCCAGCCCTCGGGGAGACCGTGGTCGTCGAGCCAGTCGGTGAGCGCGTCCTCCCGGTCGGAGGCCTCCAGCGGACTCAGGCTCGGCGCCTTGGCGACCAGTTCGGCCGTGCGCTCCTGGATCTCGATCAGCCGGGTCAGCGCCTCCGGCTCGTACCCGCCGGAGGCGATCACGGCCAGTTTGTGCCGCATCTTCGCCACCCGTTCGCGCAGCGTGGCGGTGGCCCGCACGGCCGCCGCCGCCGGGTTGTTGAGCTCGTGTGTGAGGCCCGCCGACAGCGAGCCCAGCGCCAGCAGCCGTTCGCGCTGCCCGATGGCCCGCTGGGTGTTCTTCGAACCGAAGAACAGCCCTTCCAGCAGGTGCGCCGCCATCGGGAACCACTCCTGCATGACCGCCGAGAACGACTCGGCGGGCAGCACGAAGAACCTCGTCGGCTCCGTCACCCGCATCGAGTTCTGGTAGACCTGCGGCACCCGGTCGCCCAGGTAGGCCTGCATGGCCCCGGCGTACACCCCGCGCTGGGAGGTGCGGCTGACCTCGATGTCGTCCCCGCCGACCCGGCGGTACATCACGACTGTGCCCTCGATCATCACGTAGAAGCAGGTCGCCGGGTCGCCCTCGGTGTACACCGGGCCCGGCTCGAACTTCTCCACCCGCCCCTCGCCGCACAGTCGACCCAGCTGGTCGGGGGAGAGCTTCTCGAACAGGAACAGCGAACTGATCTCGGCCGGGCTGCACGGCATCAGCCGCCCGCTCACGACTGCTCCAGGTAACGGTGGACGAGCATCACGGCCATGGCTCCCTCTCCGACGGCGGACGCGACCCGTTTCGCGGACTCGGCGCGTGCGTCGCCCGCCACGAACACGCCGGGGATGTTGGTCTCCAGGTGGTACGGCGGCCGGTCCAGCTCCCAGTCCGCCGGCGGCCGCCCGTCCGGCGTGAGGTCGGGGCCGGCGAGGATGAACCCGCGCTCGTCGCGCAGCACCGTGCCGTCCAGCCAGTCGGTCAGCGGGGCCGCGCCGATGAACACGAACATCCACTGCGCGTCGACGAGTTCGCTCTGCCCGGTGGTCACGTCCCGCAGCGTCAGCTGCTCCAGGCGCCCCTCCCCGTGCGCGCTCTCGACGACGGTCCTGGCGCGCACCGAGATGTTCGGCGCCTCCTCGATCTGCTGGATCAGGTAGTGCGACATCGACGCCGCCAGGGACTCCCCGCGCACCAGCAGCGTCACGGACTTGGCGCCCCGCGACAGGTACATCGCCGCCTGACCCGCGGAGTTGGCGCCGCCCACGATGTACACGTCGTGCCCCTGGCAGGCGGCGGCCTCGGTGAGCGCGGACCCGTAGAACACCCCGCAGCCCGTCAGGTCGTCGCAGCCCGGGGCGGCCAGCTGCCGGTAGGACACGCCCGTCGCGAGGATCACGCTGTGCGCGGCCACCGCCGAGCCGTCCGAGAAGCGGACGACCCGCGCCGACCCGTTGACCTCGAGCCCGGTCACCTCGCGCGCGGTGAGGATCTCCGCGCCGAACTTGGCGGCCTGGCGGCGTGCCCGCTCGGTGAGCTGGCCTCCGGAGACCCCGTCCGGGAAGCCCAGGTAGTTCTCGATGCGGGAGCTCTGCCCGGCCTGTCCGCCGGTCGCCGACCGCTCCACGAGCACCGTCCGCAGTCCCTCGGAGGCCCCGTACACGGCCGCGCCCAGCCCGGCCGGGCCGCCGCCGATCACCACGAGGTCGTAGAACTCGGCCGTCGGCGTGGTCGCCAGGCCCACCTGGGCGGCCAGCTCGGGCGCGTCCGGCTCGATCAGGGGGGCGCCCTCCGCGGTGACCACCAGCGGCAGCCGCTGCCCGTCCACGCCGGCCGCGGCCAGCAGCCGCTGCCCTTCGGGCTCGTCGGCGGAGTACCAGCGGTAGGGCACCTGGTTGCGGGCCAGGAACTCCCGCACCTGCGAGGACCGTGCCGACCAGCGGTGCCCGACGACCTTCGTGGCGGGCACCGGCCGGTAGTCGCTGGCGCGCCAGGCGTCCAGCAGGTCGTCCAGGACGGGGTAGAGCTTCTCCTCCGGCGGGTCCCACGGCTTCAGCAGATAGTGGTCCAGGTCGACGACGTTGATCGCGTCGATCGCCGCGCTCGTGTCCGCGTACGCCGTCAGCAGCACCCGCCGGGCGCCCGGGTACACGTCCAGCGCCTGTTCGAGGAACTCGATGCCGTTCATCTGCGGCATCCGGTAGTCGGCCAGGATCACCGCCACCAGGTCGCCGCGCAGCTTCAGCTCCCGCAGCGCCTCCAGCGCGGACTCCCCGGACTCGGCCCGCACGATCCGGTACGAGGCGCCGTAGCGGCGCCTCAGGTCACGGGCGACGGCACGGGATACCCCCGGGTCGTCGTCCACGGTCAGGATGACGGTCCGCGCCGAATCGGCGGCCTGTGCCATGCGTCTCCCACCCCGAAAGGGTCGTCTGTCGTCGCGGCACGGCGAAGCCCGCGCCGGCTGTGCCCATCGTATGTTCGATCGACGGGGTTCGCTCGGAGTTGCCGGCGGGCCGTGCACTGCCGGCACAGTGCGGGGCGCGCACGGTCAAGGCGTGCGTCGCGCTGCCAGCACGCAGAACTCGTTGCCCTCCGGGTCCGCCAGCACCACCCACGGCTGCTCGCCCTGGCCGATGTCCGCGTGCCGGGCGCCCAGCGCGAGCAGACGGGCGACCTCGGCGTCCCGGTCGTCCGGCCGGAAGTCCAGGTGGAGCCGGTTCTTGACCGTCTTCGCATCCGGCGTCCGGCCGAACAGCAGGCCCGGCAGCCGGTCCCGCTCCGGTCTGATCTCGTACTCGTCGGGCGACTCGTCGACCACGACCCAGCCGAGCGCCGCCGCCCACCAGCGTCCGAGCGCCACCGGGTCGGCCGCGTCGACGATCACTTGCTCCCACTCCAAGGTCATGCCCGCAGCTTAGGGAAGACTGGAGCGGACGGATGTGATCACGACACGAGGAGGCGGCGGGATGACGGGCCCGATCACGGCAGGGGTCGACGGGACGGACGAGAGCGTGGCGGCGCTCGCCTGGGCGGCCCGCGAGGCCGTCCGGCGCGACCTGGAGCTGCGGGTGGTGCACGCGTGGCGGTTCCAGCCGAACGCGGCGCAGGACGTGGCCGACCGGGACGCGCAGGAACGCTGGGTGCGCGACGCGGCCGAGCGCACCGTCGCCGAGATCGCCGAACGGCACCCCGCACTGGCCGTCGTCACCGACGTGTGCGAGGGCGCACCCGTCGAGACGCTGGTCGCCGCGGCGGCGGAGGCGGAGCTGCTGGTGCTCGGCTCCCGCGGGCACGGACCGGTCGTCGGGTTCCTGCTGGGCTCGGTGGGCCAGCAGGTGATCGCCGAGGCGACGCGCCCGGTGGTGCTGGTGCGGGCGGGCGACCGGGCCTCGGCGGAGGCCGGCGGCCAGGAGATCGTCGTCGGTCAGCAGGGCGACCCCGAGGACAGCGCCCCCGCACTGCGTTTCGCCTTCGAGACGGCCGCGGCCCGGGGCGCGGCCGTGCGGGCCGTGCGGGCCTGGACCCTGCCGCCCGTGTTCGCCTACAGCCCCGGCTCGCTCAAGCTCCTCGACGAGGCCGGCGGCCTGGAGCCGTACGAGAAGAAGGCGCTGAGCGAGGCGCTGCAGCCGTGGCGGGAGCGGTTCCCGCAGGTGCCCGTGGTGGAGCACGTGGAGATGGGCAGCGCCGGGCAGGTGCTGCTCTCGGTGTCCGGCCGGGCGCAGCTGATGGTGGTCGGCCGACGCGCCCACCGCACGGCGGTGGGCGCCAGGATCGGCTCGGTGGCGCACGGCGTCCTGCACCACGCGGACTGCCCGGTGGCCGTCGTGCCGCAGGGCTGACTCACTCCGGGAGCGTCGGCTCCAGCGTCTCGCGTGCCTTGGGCAGGATGTTCTTGATGTAGTCGGCGACCACCGTGTCGAGCCCGATGTCGTGCTGCGCGCGCTCCGAGAGGTACCAGCGGTGCTCCAGGAGCTCGTGGTAGATCTCCGCCGGGTCCATGGAGCCGCGCAGTTCGAGGGGGACCTCGCGCACGGTGGGCCGGAACACGTCCCGCACCCAGCGGTGCGCCAGCACCTCCGGGCGGGCCGCGAGGGGGTCGCCCGGGGCGTAGTCGTCCTGGGTGGCCATCCAGCTCTCGAGGTCGCTGAGCAGCCGCCGGGCCTGGTTCTCCTCGGTGTCCAGGCCGGTCAGGCGCAGCAGCTGGCGCTGGTGGTGGCCGGCGTCCACGACCTTCGGCACGAAGGCGACCGAGTCGCCGTTGGAGGAGTGCTCGATCTGCATCTCGGCGACGTCGAAGCCGAGCTCGTTGAGCCGGCGGATGCGGTGCTCGATGTAGTGGTACTTGCCCGCCGGGTACACCGAGGTGCGGGTCAGCTCCTCCCACAGCGCCCCGTAGCGGCGGCAGATCTCGGTGCCGAACTCGATCGGGTCCACGGAGGGGTGCAGCGCCCCCGAGGCCTCCAGGTCGAGCAGCTCGCCGCTGATGTTGACCCGGGCGAGGTCGAGGTCGTAGTCGCGCTGGCCAGGGCTGAGCTGCGGGTGCAGGTCGCCGGTCTCGGCGTCCACGAGGTAGGCGGCGTAGGCGCCCGCGTCCCGCCGGAACAGCGTGTTGGACAGCGAGCAGTCGCCCCACGCGAAACCGGCCAGGTGCAGCCGCACCAGCAGCACGGCGAGGGCGTCCATCAGCCGGTGCATGGTCGCCGGGCGCATCGTCGTCTCGAACATCGAGCGGTACGGCAGCGAACCGCCCAGATGGCGGGTGATCAGCACCGGCTCCAGCAGATCCCCGGCCGGGTCGGTGCGGCCGGTGACCACGGCCAGCGGGTCGACGGAGGGGATGCCGAGCCGGTCCAGGTCGCGCAGCAGCTCGTACTCGCGCAGCGCGGGCCGTTCGGCGAGCTCCTTGACGGCGATGACCTCGTCGCCGGCCCGGGCATAGCGCACCACGTGACGGGAGATGCCGCGCGGCAGCGGGACGAGGACCTCGTCGGGCCACTCCTCCAGGGGCAGGTGCCAGGGCAGCTCCAGCAGGAGTGCCGGGTGCTCCGGGTTGGTGGCGCTGATCTGCAAAGCCATGGCCTGACCTTAGACGGCGCGTTCGCGGGCCAGCTCGGCAGCCGCCCGCACGGACCCCTCGTGCAGCGGCCCGTGGCCGGGCAGCAGCCGGTCGGCCTCCAGAGCGCCGATCACGTCGAGCGAGGCGACCGCCCGGGCTCGCTCGTGGTGGAACATGTCCGGCAGGAGCTGCGGCCCCTTCACCCGTGACGTCGCGTGACCGCTGACCAGCGCGTCGCCGGAGACGACGATCCCGGCCTGCGGCAGGTGGTACACCGTGTGCCCGTCGGTGTGACCCGGGGTGTGCACGGGGACCGGGCGGCCGGGCACGTCGAGCGGGCCGTCGGCGACGGGGAACGCCTCGGGCGCGGTGACCGGGTGCTGTTCGGCGCCGCCCGAGCGCACCACGTGCGCCAGCCACGGCACGACGCCGGGCCGCCAGGCGTTCCGCAGGATCGCCCCGACGCTCACCTGCTGGAGGAACTCCCGTCGGGCGTGCGGGACTTCGGCCTCGTGCAGATAGACCGGGACGCCGTACACCGAGCGCAGGTGCTCGGCGGAGCCCAGGTGGTCGTTGTGGGCGTGGGTGATCAGCACGGCCGAGAGCGCCTCGGGAGAGCCGCCCACCGCCGCCAGGGAGTCGAGGACCCGCTCGCGGTCGCCCGGGTAGCCGGTGTCGATCAGGGTGAAGGCGTCCCCCTCGGAGAGGATCACCCAGTTGGTGTGTGAGCCGTGCACCAGGTAGGTGCCGTCCGCCACTTGCCGTACGTCTGCCCGCATGGCCGTCCCGTGTCCTGGAGGTTGGTGCTCGACGGGGACAGCAAAGCAGATCGCCCGGCGCATGCGGACGGTGGGGTTCCGAGTCGTGCGCACCCGCGGGGCGGCGGCCTCGTCCGTGGTGGGCGCCCTGCTCACGTGCCCGGCGTCATCGCACTCCGCGAGGGCGGAACTGGACGCTGATGCGCGGCCCCGCGGCACGGCCGGACTTGGGGACGCAGTGCTCCCAGGTCCGCTGGCAGGAGCCGCCCATCACGATCAGGTCGCCGTGGCCGAGCGGGCGCCGCACCGCCTCGCCCCCGCCCGCGGGGCGCAGCAGCAGGTCGCGCGGGGAGCCCACGGAGAGGATGGCGACCATCGTGTCCCGGACGGCGCCGCGGCCGATCCGGTCGCCGTGCCAGGCGACGCTGTCCCGGCCGTCGCGGTAGTGGCACAGCCCGGCGGTGACGAACGGCTCGCCCAGTTCCGCGGCGTAGTGGTCCGAGAGCGCCTGGCGGGCCTCCTCCAGCACGGGGTGGGGCAGCGCCTCGCGCTCCGCGTAGAACGCGAGCAGGCGGGGCACGGCGACGACGTTGTCGTACATCCTGCGCTGCTCGGCGTGCCAGGGGACCTCGGCCGCGAGGTGTTCGAACAGGGTGTCCGAGCCGGTGAGCCAGCCCGGCAGCACGTCGATCCAGGCGCCGGCGCCGAGCACGGTGCGGCGCAGCCCGTCGAGGGGGCCGAGGCGCAGTTCGTCGGTCTGGTCGAAGAGGGAGCCCTGGAGGTGGTGCGCGGTCATGGTTCCAGCGTACGCCCTAATCGAAAACCTGTTCGTAGCGATGCGTCTGGGAGCAGAGGGCGGGTGCGGACGGCGACCCCTTTCGATACATCGGTGTATCGGATACATTCACGTATCGAACGGAGGTGCGGTCATGGCGGTGCAGCAGACGGCGGGACGCGTCACCCGGCGCCGTGTCCGCACCCGCGCCAACCTGCTCGACGCCGCGTTCGCCGTGTTCGCCGCCAAGGGCTTCGGCCGGGTCTCCATCGAGGAGGTCTGCGACGCGGCCGGCTACAGCAGGGGCGCCTTCTACTCCAACTTCGGCAGCCTCGACGAACTGTTCTTCGCCCTCTACCAGGAGCGTGCGGAGGTCATCGCCCGGCAGGTCGCCGACGCCCTCGCCGGCGACGGGCCCGACCTCGACGTGCCGGCGTCCGTGGACCGCGTCACCGAGGTGCTCCTCCTCGACCTCGACTGGCTGCTGGTCAAGACGGACTTCCTGGTGCACGCCGCCCGCGACCCGGCCGTCGCGCAGACCCTGCTCGCGCACCGGGCCCGGCTGCGCCGCGCGATCGCCGACCGGCTGTCCCGGGCCCGCGGCCACACCCCCCTGCCCGCCGTGCTCGGCGACGTCGACTGCGCCGCCCGCGCGGTGGTCGCCGCCTACGACGGCGTCACCACCCAACTGCTGCTGGACAAGGACGTGAACAGCGCCCGCGCCTGGCTCAGGCAACTGCTCACCGCGCTGCTGACCGACGGCAGCGGACACCACGCCTGACCCCCACGCACACCACCTCGCACAAAGACTCGGACAGAAGGGCAACGGTCGCCATGGACGCGGACGTCATCGTCGTCGGAGCGGGCCTCGCCGGCCTGGTCGCGGCGCACGAACTCACCAGCAGAGGCCGGCGGGTCGCCCTGGTCGACCAGGAGAACGCCGCCAACCTGGGCGGCCAGGCGTTCTGGTCCTTCGGCGGGCTCTTCCTCGTCGACTCCCCGGAGCAGCGCCGCCTCGGCATCAAGGACTCCTTCGACCTCGCCTGGAACGACTGGCAGGGCAGCGCGCAGTTCGACCGGACCGAGGACGAGGACTCCTGGGGGGTGCGCTGGGCGCGCGCCTACGTGGAGTGGGCGGCGGGGGAGAAGCGCAGCTGGCTCGCCGGGCACGGGATCTCCTTCGTGCCGACCGTGGGCTGGGCCGAACGCGGCGATCTGCGCGCCGACGGGCACGGCAACTCCGTGCCCCGTTTCCACGTCGCGTGGGGGACGGGCACCGGCGTCGTCGATCCGTTCGTCCGGTACGCCAAGCAGGCCGCCCGGGACGGACTGCTGACCTTCCACCACCGCCACCGCGTGGACGAGCTGGTCATCGAGGACGGCGCCGCCCGCGGCGTGCGCGGCACGGTCCTCGCCCCCGACGACTCCGCGCGCGGCGTCGCCTCCAACCGCGAACCGATCGGCGACTTCGAGCTGACCGCCCGAGCCGTCGTCGTCACCAGCGGCGGCATCGGCGCCGACCACGACATCGTGCGACGCCACTGGCCCGCGCGGCTCGGCACGCCCCCCGCCGAGATGGTGACCGGCGTGCCCGCCTACGTCGACGGTCGGATGCTCGACATCAGCGCCGAGGCCGGTGTCCGGCTGGTCAACCGCGACCGCATGTGGCACTACACCGAGGGCATCCAGAACTGGGACCCCATCTGGCCCGGCCACGGCATCCGCATCCTGCCCGGCCCGTCCTCCCTGTGGTTCGACGCCCTCGGCCGCCGGCTGCCCGACCCGTGCCTGCCCGGCTACGACACCCTCGGCACGCTCAGACACCTGCGCACGACCGAGGACATCGCCGGCCACGACCACTCCTGGTTCATCCTCACCCGCAGGATCGTCGAGAAGGAGTTCGCGCTGTCGGGCTCCGAGCAGAACCCCGACATCACCGCCAAGGACCGCCGGGCCGTGCTGCGCGACCGACTGCTCGGCAAGGGAGCCCCGGCGCCGGTGCAGGCGTTCCTCGATCACGGCGCGGACTTCGTGATCGCCGACACCCTCGACGAGCTCGTCGAGAAGATGAACGCGCTCACCGGGAAGCCGCTGCTCGACGTGGACGGCCTGCGCCGGCAGATCGAGGCCCGCGACCTGCAGATGGCCAACCCCTACAGCAAGGACGCCCAGATCCAGGGCATCCGCAACGCCCGCCGCTACATCGGCGACCGCCTCGGCCGCGTCGCCACCCCGCACCGCGTCCTCGACCCCGAGGCCGGCCCGCTGATCGCCGTCAAGCTGCACGTCCTCACCCGCAAGACGCTCGGCGGCATCCAGACCGACCTCGACTCACGCGCCCTGGGCGCCGACGGGCAGCCCGTCGAGGGGCTGTACGCGGCGGGCGAGGTGGCCGGCTTCGGAGGCGGCGGCGTCCACGGCTACAACGCCCTCGAAGGCACCTTCCTCGGCGGCTGCCTCTTCTCCGGGCGGGCCGCCGGCCGGGCCGCGGCGAAGCAGACCGGCTGACGTCAGGGCTGGTCCGCCGTCAACAGGCGGACCAGCACCGCCGTGTGGCTCTGCTCCGGGGACTTCGCGGAGGTGAGCAGAGTCACCGGGCCCTTCTTCGTCAACTCACGCACATGATCGAGGAGTTCGGACGCCTCCGGCGCGGTGAGCTCCGCCTCGTAACGACGGGCGAACTCCTCGTGCGAGCCCTCGCCCGCGTGATACCAACGGCGCAGTTCCGTGGACGGGGTCAGACCCTTCGGCCACTCGTCGACGCGGGCCGCCTCCTTGGACACCCCGCGCGGCCACAGCCGGTCGACCAGCACCCGCACACCGTCCTGCGGCTCGGGCGGATCGTAGACGCGACGTACGCGGACCTTCATGGCGGCCGTCCTCGGGTAGGCGGATCGTGTCGATCGTAGGCCCAGGACGCTCGAGGAGACCGCTCGGCTTGACCTGAATGAGGGGGAAGACCGCGGCCTCCCGTCCTAGTCTGAGGACGATTGATCACAGGCCACCCCCCCCCAGGAGCGCACGTGACACAGCCCCGCAGACGCGCCACCGCCCTGCTGCGCCGCGAAGCCGTCGCCGCCACCGTCCCCGTCGCCGTGGCCGCGCTGCTCGCGGCGGCCGGTCCCGCCACGGCGGCCGGCCCGACGGGCACGGCCGGCGTCGGCGACCCCTACTTCCCGCTCGCCGGCAACGGCGGTTACCACGTGACTCACTACGACCTGACCCTCCGTTACGACCCCCGCAGCCGCCACCTCGACGGCAAGGCGGTCCTCACCGCCCGCGCCACCCAGCGCCTGACCCGCTTCGACCTCGACTTCCAGGGGCTGAAGGTGACCGGCCTGACGGTCGATCACGTCAAGGCGACGCACCGCCGACAGGGCCAGGAGCTCGTCGTCACCCCGAAGCGCGCCCTGCGCAAGGGCGAGCGGTTCCAGATCACCGTCGCCTACAACGGCACGCCCGGCCCGGTCACCGACCCCGACGGCTCCCTGGACGGCTGGATCCCCACCGACGACGGAGCCTTCGTCGCCGGCGAACCGCAGGGCGCCATGACCTGGTTCCCGGCGAACAACCACCCGCTCGACAAGTCCTCCTACGACTTCGCCATCACCGTCCCCGCCGACCGCGCGGCGGTCGCCAACGGCGTCCTCGTCGGCCGCCGCACCGCGCACGGCACGACGACCTACCGCTGGCGGCAGAAGGAACCGATGGCCGCCTACCTCGCCACCGCGACCGTCGGAAAGTTCAAGGTCGAGCAGTACACCACCCGTGACGGACTCCAGGTGTACAACGCCGTCGACCCGCGCGAGGCCGCGGCCGCCGCGCCGGTGGTGAAGAAACTGCCCTCCGTGCTCGAGTGGGAGAGCCGGCTGTTCGGGCCCTACCCCTTCCGCGCCGCCGGCGCCATCGTCGACCACGCCCCGAACGTCGGCTACGCCCTGGAGACCCAGACCCGGCCGGTGTACGACCGGGCCCCCTCCCTGAGCACCCTCGTCCACGAGAGCGCCCACCAGTGGTTCGGCGACTCCGTCTCCCTCACCTCCTGGAAGGACATCTGGCTCAACGAGGGCTTCGCCACCTACGCCGAGTGGCTCTACGCCGAGCAGCACGGCGGCGACAGCGCCCAGAAGAGCTTCGACGACCTGTACGCCCTCCCGGCGACCGACGAGCTGTGGGCGTTCCCGCCCGGCGACCCCGGCAGCGGCGCGAACATCTTCGGCACCCCCGTCTACGCGCGCGGCGCCATGACCCTGCAGGTCCTGCGCACCACGGTCGGGGACCGCGCCTTCCTGTGCATCCTGCGCGCCTGGGCGGCCGCACACCGCGACGGCCACGGCACCACGGCCCAGTTCGAACGCCTCGCGGAGCGGGTCTCCGGCAAGGACCTCGGCGACCTCTTCCGCACCTGGCTGTACGGCCGGGGCAAGCCCGCAAGGCCGTAGTCGACGAACAGAGCCCGCAACCTGACGAGTTCCACACACCTGTCGGCGAGAGTCGACCCATGATCGCCAACCAGCCTCGGCTCCGACGCCGTGCCGCGCTGCTCGCCGCGTCCCTCCTGCTCACCGGATGCGGCGGCGCCGCGGCCCTCGACGGAGCCGGGGCCGACGACGCCCCGGCCGCGGTGAGCCCCGCGCCGAGCGCCCCCGCACCCGCGGCCGCCGCCCGGACCGTGCCGCAGCGCATACCGGGCCTGGGACCGAAGACCTGGTCCCAGGTGCCGGACGACGCCCGGCAGGCGGTCGTGGTGACCGGCGCCGGCGAGAACTCCCCGCTCTCCACCGTCGTCCTCTACCGGCGCACCGAGGCCGGCTGGCAGGCCGGCGAGCGCTGGCCCGCGCACAACGCCCTGCGCGGCTGGAGCGACCACCACATGGGCGGCGACCTGCGCTCGCCGATCGGCGTCTACGGCCTCACCGACGCCGGCGGCCTGCTGCCCGACCCCGGCACACGACTTCCCTACGATCAGGGCAGGGGCTTTCGCTCACCGGGCACCGGATTCGAGGGCGAGTCACTGGAAGGCTCCTTCGACTACGTGATCGCCGTGAACTACAACCGCACGCCCGGCGTCTCCCCGCTCGACTGGACCCGCCCGCTCGGCGCGGGCCGCGGCGGCGGGATCTGGCTCCACGTCGACCACGGCGGCCCCACCCACGGATGCGTGAGCGTCGCCGAGCGCCACATGAAGGAGTTGCTGCGCGCCCTCGACCCCGCCCTGCACCCCGTGGTCGTCATGGGCGACCATGCCTCTCTGGCCCGCTGAGAAAACGGAGTAGTCGCGTGTGCGCTCATGTACTGGTGGCCGAGGACGACGCGATGCAGGCCGAGCTCATCCGCCGCTCGCTGCTCGCCGAGGGCCACACCGCCACCGTCGTGCACGACGGCTCCGCCGCGCTGGAGGCGGTGCGACGGGACCGGCCGGACCTCGTGGTCCTCGACCTCATGCTGCCGGTCGTCGACGGGTTCGGGGTGTGCCGGGTGCTGCGGCAGGGCGACGACGTCCCGGTGCTGATGCTGACCGCGCGCGCCGCCGAGGACGACCTCCTGCTCGGCCTCGAGCTGGGCGCCGACGACTACATGACCAAGCCGTACAGCCCGCGCGAGCTGATGGCCCGCATCCGCACCGTCCTGCGGCGCAGCGGCCGGGCCGGCGCCGACCGGCGGGACGACGCCGTCGTACGGGCCGCGGGGCTCGCCGTCGACCCGGAGCGGCACGAGGTGCGCTGCGAGGGCGAGCCGGTGGACTGCACACCGGCCGAGTTCCAGATCCTGCTGGCGATGGCCGCGGAACCCGAACGGGTCTTCTCCCGGCGGCAGTTGCTCCAGTGCACCCGCGGCTTCGACCGCTCCTCCACCGAACGGGCCGTCGACGTGCACATCATGAACCTGCGTCGCAAGGTCGAGGCCGACCCGCGCAAGCCCGTGCGGCTGCTCACCGTGTTCGGCGTCGGCTACAAGCTGAGCGGCGGCCGGCCGTGAACCGCACCCGGATACCCCTGCGCAAACGCCTGCTGGTGCGGCTGCTGAGCGCCTCCGTCCTGATCGCCGTGTGCTCGGTCGCCGCGACGGCCTGGCTCGCGGTGACCACCACCACCCGCGCACTGCGCGAGGAACAGGGCCAGGCGCTCGCCGACGACATGGACATCCTCGCGCAGCTCAGCGGCTACGCGGCCACCCACCCCGAGTGGACCGGCGTCCAGCAGACGGTCAGCCAGCTGTCCGCGAGGACCGGCAGACGCATCGCCCTCACCACGACCGACCGCGTCCCCCTCGCGGACTCGGCGCCGCGGGGCACGTCGCTCCCGCCGCGCGCCGCCGCCGCCGTCGACCCGCTGCGCACCGACACGTACACCGAGCGCGGCGCCCAGCTCAGCGGCACCGATCCGCGGGCGGTGGGCCCCTACCGGCTCACCGCCGGTGAACGCGACGAGCTCGACGCCAGCGCCCGCGACCGGCAGAAGTGCTTCGCCCGCTTCGGCATCGAGACGACCCTCACGCGGACCCCGAGCGGCCGGCCCGTGGTCGAGGACGCCGACGGCGCGACCTCGTCCGGCTATGTGCCCGACGAGTGCGCGGACGGCCGGCTCAACGGCGCGATGCCCACCGAGGAGAAGGCTCTGACCGCGCTCCAGGGGCACGCGGCCGGCTGCCTGACCCGCGCGGGCCTGGATCCCGCGACGCCGTTGTTCTTCGGCCCCGGCGCGCCCGGCGCCCTCGGCCGGGACGCGACCCCCGGGCCCGTGGTCGCCAAGGCGCGCGACGCCAAGGGGATGCGGGCGGCGCAGACCTGCCTCGACGAAGCCCGCCGTGTCCAGCTCGACCCATACGTGGCTCCGGCCGCCGAACTCTTCCTGGGCGGCGGGGACACCGGCGGCCAGACCCGCTGGGACATGTCGCCTGCCAACAAGGCGAAGGTCGTCGGCGTGGCAGGGCTGGTGCTGGCCGTCACCGTCGCGGTGAGCGCCCTCGTCGCCACCCGTCTCGTCCGCCCGCTGCGGGCCCTGACGGAGGCCGCTCAGCAGCCCCCGGACCGGCACGCACGGGTGCCCGTCACGACGCGGGACGAGACCGGCATCCTCGCCGAGGCCTTCAACGACCTGGCCGAACGCAGGGAACGGCTGGAGGCGCAGCGCAAGGCCCTCGTCGCCGACGTCGCCCACGAACTGCGCAGTCCGCTCACCAACATCCGCGGCTGGCTGGAGGTCACCCGCGACGGGCTCGTCGAACCCGACGCCGAGCTGCTCGGCGCGCTGCACGAGGAGGCGCTGGTCCTGCAACGGGTCATCGACGACCTGCGCGACCTCGCCGCGGCCGACGCCGGAACCCTGGTGCTGCACCGCGAACCGGTGCCCGCCGACGATCTCCTCGCCCAGGTCGCCGCCGCACACCGGGTGGCGGCCGACACCGCCGGGGTCGCGCTGCGCACCGCGACCGACGACGCGGTCTGGCTGGACGCCGACCCGGTGCGGCTGCGGCAGGTCCTCGGCAACCTCGTCGCCAACGCCGTGCGCCACACCCCGGCCGACGGCTCGGTCACGCTGACCGCCCGCCGGGACGGCGACCGGGTCGTGCTGAAGGTCGCCGACACCGGCTCGGGCATCGCCCCCGAGGATCTGCCGCACGTCTTCGAGCGGTTCTGGCGGGCGGAGAAGTCGCGGAGCCGGCGCACCGGCGGCAGCGGGCTGGGGCTGTCGATCGTCCGCCAGCTGACGGACGCCCACGGAGGCGCGATCGAAGCGGCCAGCACCCCGGGCGAGGGCAGCGTGTTCACCCTGCGGCTTCCGGCCGCGCCGCCGCCGGGCGACGGCTGAGGCGTCAAGGCCCGGCCGTCCGGACCGCGTTCGCGGTCACGAACTGCGTCGTGCCTTGACGCGCCGCTTGAGGGCCCGGCGTTCGGTCTCGTTCGTGCCGCCCCACACCCCGAGCGTCTGGTCGGTCTCCATGGCCCATTCGAGGCACGCCTCTTGCACGGGGCAGCGCCTGCAGACCGTCTTCGCCTGTTCTTCCTGCATCAGTGCCGGGCCCGAGGTTCCGATCGGGAAGAAGAGGTCCGGGTCCTCGCGGCGGCACGCGGCGTGCTGTCGCCAGTCGTCCATCGAAGTCACCTGTGATCTCTCGTCTGTGATGTTCCGGATGGTTGCTCCTGTTCGGGTCACCGGCGAGGCGTAGGTGAAACAGGGCGCGCCCGGAAAGCCGTTCACTGTTCCCGCAGCCCCCACGGCGAGCCGTACTCCGTGAGCAGGTCGAGGAAGGGGCGGGCCGGGAACGCCTCGGGCCCGAGGACGCCCGCCCCCGACCAGGCGCCCGTGGCGAGCAGTTCGAGGGCGACCACCGGGTTGACCGCCGTCTGCCACACCACGGCCTGACTGCCGTACTCGGCCATCGACCACTGGTTGTCGACCACGTGGTACAGGTACACCTCGCGGGGCGCCCCGTCCTTGACGCCGCGCACCCAGGTGCCCGCGCAGGTCTTGCCGTGCATGAGCCCGCCCAGCGTCGCCGGGTCGGGCAGGCAGGCCGCCACCACGTCCCGGGGCGAGACCTGAACCGGTCCCTGCGCGCTCGGCACGGTCACCGGCGCGGTGCGGTCCAGTCCCAGGCGGTGCAGGGTCTTCAGCGTCTCGACGAACTCCGCGCCCAGGCCGTACTTGAAGGTGACCCGGTCCGCCTTCACCCAGCGCGGCACGAGCAGCACCTCCTCGTGCTCCACGTTGACGCACTCGACCGGTCCGATGCCCTCGGGGAAGTCGAACACCTCGGGCTCGCTGAAGGGCGCGGTGGTGAACCAGCCGCGGTCGGCCTCGTAGACGACCGGCGGGTTCAGGCACTCCTCGATCGTGGTCCAGATGCTGAAGGACGGAGCGAAGTCGTAGCCCTCGACGGTGAGGTTCGCGCCGTCGCGGACGCCGATCTCCTCGATCTCGTCGAAGAGCTCGTCGGCCGCGTACCGGGCGAAGACGTCCGAGAGGCCCGGCTCGACGCCCATGCCGACCAGCGCCAGTGCGCCGGCGGCGGCCCAGTCGTCGGCCTCGGCGAACTGCGCGTCGCCGAGCTTGACGCCGCACTCCTCGTGCGGGCGCTCCGGGTGCGGGCGGGACAGCGACATCGCCATGTCGACATAGGTGGCGCCGGCGGTGCGCGCCGCGCCGAACAGCGGCATCACGAACCGCGGGTCCGTGGCGTTCAGCAGGACGTCGCAGCGGTGGCGCGCGAGCAGGGCGGCCACGGCCGCCTCGTCGGCGGCGTCGATCCGCTCGGCGAGGAACCGCTCGTCGCCGTCGAGAGCGGCGACGGCGGCCGCGGCGCGGGCGGGGTCGTAGTCGGCGACGACCATCGCCTCGAAGAACGGACGGCGGGCGGCGATGCGGGTGACGGCGGTGCCCACACCGCCGGCGCCTACGAGCAGGACACGCATGAGAAGAACTCCCTCGGCTGAACCTGAGAAGGACGTGTGCGAAGCGGGGCCCGGCGCCGATACAACGCCCGGGGCTCACGTAAGGTCAATGGCGTTGGCATAAGGATGGGCCCGGAGACCGGGAGCAGGACGGCGACAGGCCGCAGACAGGCCGGAGGGAGCGTGCGGGACGTATGGCCAAGCAGGTCGTGCCCGAGGAGAGACGGCGCAGACGCCGGCCCACCCGCAGCGGCGCCGTGCTGTCCGAGCGGCTGATCGTCGAGGCCGCCCTGCGGCTGCTGCGCGAGCACGGCAGCGCCGGACTCACCGCCCGTCGCCTGGGCCTCGCCCTCGACTGCGACCCCAGCACGCTCTACCGCTACTTCCGGGGCATGGACGACCTCACGCTGGCCATCGGCGACGCACTCATCGGCGAGGCGCTGCGCGGCTGGCGGCCGACGGGGGAGTGGCGGGCCGACCTGCACGCCGTCGGCCTGCGCATCCACGCCGCCTACGTCGCCCACCCGCAGGCCGCCCAGCTCACCACGAGCCGGGTGACCGGCCGGCCGAGCGAACTCGCCGCCGACGAGGCCGTGCTGGACGTGCTGCGCACGGCCGGCTTCCCGCTGCCGGAGACCGTGCGGATCTATCACGCCTTCATCGACCAGACCCTGGCCTTCGCCGCCCTGGACGCCGCGGCCCTGGCGCTGCCGCCGGCCGCGCAGCGCGCCGACGACGCCATGTGGCGCTCGACCTACGCCCGGCTGCCCGCCGAGACCCACCCCCGGATCGCCGAGGCGGCCGCGTTGCTGTCGACCCGCATGGTGACGAGCGCGTACCCGACGGCACTGGAGATGCTGCTGGACAGCGCGCAGACCCGGCTGGCCGCCCTCCGCGCGAACCGGCCCGCCGCCCCCTGAGAGCCCGCCGGCCGTCCCCGATGCGGTCGGCCTCTCCTGCACTGCCGTCGCTGCCGCTGCCGCTGCCGTCGCTGTCGTCGTCGGCTAGTGCTGTGGTGCGTCCCGGCGGGGAGGGTGCAGGGCCTCGGTCGCCGTCGCCGCCACGGCGTCCGCGACCGCGGCCAGCGCGGGCGAGTCGAGCCGCCACTGCTGCCAGTACAGGGGGACGTCGAGGGGACGTCGGGGGGCGAGGGAGAGCAGTCGGCCCGCCCGCAGCGGCGCTTCGGCCTGCGCCTCGGGGATCATGCCCCAGCCCAGGCCCGCGACGACCGAGGTCACGAAGCCCTCCGAGGTCGGCACGGCGTGGCGCAGGGTGCTCGCGCCGCCCGCCCCGCGCCGCAGACCGCGCACGAAGGCGTCCTGGAGGTCGTCGCTGCGGTCCAGCGTCATCACGGGCGCCCGGGGGAGGGTCTCGCGCAGCGGGCCGTCGTCGAGATGGCGGGCCGCGAACTCCGGGCTGGCGGCCGCCAGATAGCGCATCGTGCCCAGCGCGCGGACGGAGCAGCCGGTCACCGCGTCGGGCGACGAGGTCACCGCGGCCATCACCAGCCCCTCGCGCAGCAGCTCAGCCGTACGGGTCTCGTCCTCGCGGTGCAGTTCGAAACACAGCTGCGGCTCCGGCGGCAACCGGGACAGGGCGGGCAGGAACCAGGTGGCGAGGGAGTCGGCGTTGACCGCGACGGTCACCCGGGTGGGCTCGCCCTGTGCGCTCATGCCCAGCTCGGTCCGCGTGTCGCGCTCCAGCCGGGCCAGCTGCCGGGCGAACCGCACAACGATCTCCCCGGACTCCGTCGCCCGCACCGGCTTGGTGCGCAGCAGCAGTACGCGGCCCGTGCGCTGCTCCAGGGCCTTCACCCGCTGGCTGACCGCCGACGGCGTCACGTGCAGCGCGGCCGCGGCCGCGTCGAAGGTGCCCTCGTCCACCACGGCGAGCAGCGTCCGCACCTGGTCGAGGGGCAGGTCCGTCATCACGTCGTCATCACGAGCGCTAATGATACGTAAGAATCTTTAGCTGTACGCGCGGTGATCGCTTCCCTAGCGTGGACGGCATGTCCCACGCTCTCGCCGCCGCGACCGCCGGGTTCGGCACCGGTCTCTCGCTCATCGTCGCCATCGGCGCCCAGAACGCCTTCGTCCTGCGCCAGGGGATCCGGAGGGAGGCCGTCCTCGCCGTCGTCGGGATCTGCGCCCTCTCGGACGCCCTGCTCATCGCGCTGGGGGTGGGCGGAGTGGGAGCGCTGGTGACGGCCTGGCCGGGCGCGCTGACCGCGGTCGCCTGGATCGGCGGCCTGTTCCTCGTCGGCTACGGGGCGCTGGCGGCCCGGCGGGTGTTCCGGCCCTCGGGCGGGCTGGCGGCCGCGGGCGACCCGGTGGGCTCCCGGCGGCGTGCCGTCCTCACCTGCCTGGCGATGACCTGGCTCAACCCGCACGTCTACCTCGACACCGTCTTCCTGCTCGGTTCCGTCGCCGCCGACCGCGGCCCGCTGCGCTGGACGTTCGGCCTCGGGGCCGCGCTCGCCAGCGTGTGCTGGTTCGCCGCCCTGGGCTTCGGGGCGCGGCTGCTCAGCCGTTTCCTGTCCCGGCCCTCGGCCTGGCGCGTCCTGGACGGCCTGGTCGCCGCCACGATGATCGTCCTCGGCGTGACGCTCGTCGCGGGGGCCTGATCCGCGCGCAGCCCGGCCGGGGCGGCTCACGCCGGTCGGTCGAGACGGCTCCGCGCCGGTCGGTCGAGACGGCTCCGCGTCGGCCGGCCGAGGCGGGGGAAGCGCGGGCGTCGGACGAACGACGCCGTCCGGGCAATGAGATCGTCCGTCCAAAGTGCGGCAGAACCCCGCCAGGTGCTGGGATAGTGGCCCCCGACCAGAAAGATGTATCGAGCAACCAGGATTCGCGTGGACACGAGCGAGAGCAGCACCGCACCCGAGGCCGAGGAGGCCGACCCGAGCCCGCGGGACCGTCCCCGGCGCGGCTGGCGCCGCTGGGCGATGGACACGCGCCCGCTGCGCCGGCCGGCCTACCGGCGGCTGTGGTCCTCCACCGTCGTCACGGCGGTGGGCAGTCAGCTCACCGCCGTCGCCGTGCCCAAGCAGATCTACGACATCACCGGCTCCTCCGCCTGGGTCGGCTACGCGAGCCTCGCCGGACTGGCGCCGATGGTGCTGTTCGCGCTGTGGGGCGGCGCGGTCGCCGACACCGTCGACCGGCGCAAGCTGCTGCTGGTCACCAACAGCGGCATCGCCGTGACGTCGGTGCTGTTCTGGCTCCAGGCGGCGGCGGGCCTCGACTCCGTGGCCGTGCTGATGGTGCTGCTCGCCGCCCAGCAGGCCTTCTTCGGTCTGAACGCGCCGGCTCGCAACGCCTCCATCGCCCGGCTGGTCCCCGCCGACGAACTGGCCGCCGCCAACGCCCTCGGCTCGACCGTCATGCAGACCGGGCTGGTCGCGGGCCCGCTGCTCGCCGGCGCCCTGATTCCCGTCGTCGGCCTCCCGGAGCTGTACCTCCTCGACGCCGTCGCGCTCTGCGTGACCCTGTGGGCGGTGGTCCGCCTGCCCGCGCTGCCGCCGACGGCGACCGCGACGGTCCGGCGCGCGGGGATCCGGGAGATCGCGGAGGGATTCCGCTACATAGCCCTGCACAAGGTGCTGCTGCTGTCCTTCCTCGCCGACGTCATCGCGATGGTCTTCGGCATGCCGCGCGCCCTGTTCCCGCAGCTCGCCGCCGAGACCTACGCCCCCTACGGCGAGGGGCTCGCCCTCGGCCTGCTGTTCGCGGCGATCCCCGTCGGCGCGGTGGCGGGCGGGCTGCTGTCCGGCACGTTCTCCCGTGCGCGTCGGCACGGCTGGATGGTCATCGGCGCGGTGGTCGCGTGGGGCGCGGCGATCGCCGGCTTCGGGCTGAGCGGCAGCCTGTGGCTCGCCGTGCTGTTCCTGGCCTGTGCCGGCGTCGCCGACATGGTCTCCATGGTCTTCCGCGGGGCGATCCTGCTGTCGGCGGCCACCGACGAGATGCGCGGGCGCATGCAGGGCGTGTTCACGGTGGTGGTGGCGGGCGGCCCGCGCCTGGCCGACGTGCTGCACGGCACGGCGGGCGCCGCCTTCGGGCCCCGCGCGGCCGTGACGGGAGGCGGACTGCTGGTGGTCGCGGCGATGCTGGGCCTGGCGGCCGCGCTGCCCGCACTGCGCCGGTACCGCATCTGATCCAGCTCCCGGGCTCCCGGGCTTCCGGGCCATGGGGCGGGTCGCGTACGGGGTGCGGTGGACCCCGTCGCCGTCTGCCCCCCACGGCCTTTGTCGGCGCGTGCCGCTACAGCACTCCGCGCCGGTGCGTCCCGTACTGCTCCATGAGCTTGCCGCGGGTCATCTCCAGCCGGTGCGCGAGGATCTCGGCCACGAGCCGCACCAGCGTCATGCCGAGCGCCGGGTCTTCCTCGCACAGCTTGAGCACCGGCTGCGCCTCGAACTCGTAGGCGCGCACGGGGCTGAACGCCTCCGCGCCGAAGTCCCACCGGTACGGCGGGAACAGCCACGACCATCCCAACAGGTCGCCGGACCCCAGGCCGGCCACGGTCACCCGGCGCAGCGACGTCACCTGCTGGACGAGCGAGACGGCGCCGGAGCGAATGATCCAGAAGCGGTCGGCCGTGCCTCCCGCCTCGAAGATCCGGGCGTCCTCGGGGAAGGAGACCTCGCGGGCGAGGGCCATCAGGCGCTGGCGCTGAGGCGGGGGGAGGGCGGTCAGCAGCTTGGTCGCTCTGGTCATGGCGCGAGCCTCTCGCCGACGATCGTCTGGGGGGGGGCGTGTCTGGGGTGCCTGTCTGAGGGTGCTTGCCTCTTCCATTTCAGCCGTTCGGGACGCCGGGGGCACCTCGGCGGACGGGGTTTTCCGGCTGAGGGCAGAGAAAAGCCCTGGCTGGACGGGGGAAGCCAGCCAGGGCGGTACGAGCGCGTGGGGTGCGGAGGAGAAGTGCGTCGACTCCGACCACCACGTGTGTATGAACGGTAAACCATTCGAAGGGTTTTGGCACACCAAAAACCCGGTTGCGTGACCTGTTTCACCTCATCTGCCGTCCGGGCGGCCTCACTTGGCGTAGTCCGGGCGGCGGCCTCGTCGACGCCGTCCGGTCAGCGGCCCTCGGCCGGCCGGCCCGGGGTGACGATCTCGTCCAGCACCCTGAGCACGGCCTCGTAGGCGATTCCCCGGGTGCGGGCGTCACGCGCCCCGTCCGCGTCGGCGTCCGCGAGATCCGCGCCCCGGGCCCGCCAGGCCCGCACTTCCTCCTGTGCGCAGGTCCTGGCCCGCTGGATGCGGCGCAGCAGTTCGTCAGAGTCCACGACATCCATCATGTACGTCGTCTACCCCGGCCGAGGCGGACGATTGCGCCCCGCCCGAGAGGTTTGGCGGCGGGCGGGGCGGCCAGCCGGAGAGGAGAGGAACGTGCGGCGCGGGCCGACGGGGCGTGGCCGCCGCTGCGGCGCCCGGACGGCCCGGCGCGAGCGCACCGGCGCCCGCCCCGCCGAGGCCGTGGCCCGAGGGGCGACGCGCCGGCCGCCGCGAGAACAGCGGCTCGGCGGAATCGCCTGCACGACCACTCACGCATCGACCGTCGATCACGACCGTCGATCATCGACCGTCCGCCACCGAGACTCGGCAACTGCCAGGGGAGCGAAAGGGATGCTGACGAACGACTCCACCGACTTCGTGGACACGCCGGACGACCCCTTCCGGTGCGGGGAGCACGAGCGGCGCCGACCCGCCGACGTCCGCAACGCCGTACGGCGGGCTGTGGCCGCCCGATGCGGGGCCACCGGATGCCCCTACGACGAAGAAGGCCTCTCCGACGCGCTGCTCGTCGCCTCGGAGCTCTCCACCAACGCCATCCTTCACGGGGGCGGCATGACGGGATTCGACGTCGACCTGGAGGGCCGGGCCGTGAGGGTCTCCGTCAGCGATCGCAGCGACCGGCCGCCCGTCGCCGTCGACCCGTACGACGAACGGGGACGGCAGCGCGCGGGGGGCCGCGGCTGGCCGATCGTCTGCCGGCTGGCCCGCGACGTCCGGGTGGCCGGTCTTCCCTCCGGCGGCAAGCGCGTCACGGCCGTCGTGCCCGTGTTCTGACCCGCGTGCCGGTCCTCTCCGGGCACGGCTCGGAGATTCCGCGACGGGTTTCGGGCAGGCGGAGTTTGCGCCCCCGGGGGGAGGGCAGACGGAGGTTCGTGCTTCGGACCGGAGGCGCGCCGTCGGGAGCGGTATGTCCGCCCCGGGGCGCCCCGTGCGCCCCGGGTGGCAGGAGCCCTCTCGTCGTCTGTCCCTGAAATGACCGTTCAGGAGCGAATCCGCATGCCTATCGACATGTCGACAAGCCGTCACGACGTCACGGCTTCCACCCCTGCTCAGCCCAGTGCCCGGCCCACCGCGCAGACCACTGCCCAACTGCGCCGCACCCACGACGACGCGCCCGACACGGCGAGCCGCTTCGCCCGGCTCGTCGCGCTGCAGGACGGGCCGGAACGGGATGCCCTGCGCGACGAGATCGTCACCGCCTGGCTGCCCATGGCCCACCGCATCGCGGGCCGGTTCCGCGACCGCGGCGAGGCGACCGAGGACCTGCGCCAGGTGGCGGCCCTCGGCCTGGTCAAGGCCGTCGACCGCTTCGACCCCGAGCGCGGCGCCTTCGAGAGCTACGCCGTGCCCACCGTCACCGGCGAGATCAAGCGTCACTTCCGCGACCGCATGTGGGCGCTGCGCGTGCCCCGCCGGGTGCAGGAGCTGCGCAACAAGGTGCGCGTCGCACGGCGGGAGCTGGCCCAGGCCCCCGGCGCCCCCGAGCCCTCGGCCGCCGACCTCGCCGCGCACACCGGCCTCACCGAGGACGAGGTCGCGGCAGGCCTGGAGGCCCTGGAGAGCTTCAGCACGCTCTCGCTGGACGCCGAGATCCCGGCCGGCGACGACGGCTACAGCCTCGCCGACACCATGGGCGCCGCCGACTCCTCCTTCGACACCGTGGTGGACCGCGAGTCCGCCAAGGAGGGTCTGCGGCGGCTGCCGGAACGCGAACGCGCCATCCTCTACATGCGTTTCTTCGAGGACATGACGCAGAGCAGGATCGCCGACCGGCTGGGCATCTCCCAGATGCACGTCTCGCGCCTCATCAACCGCAGCTGTGAGCGGGTGCGTCAGGAGGCGCTGCGTTGACACCGCAGGACGCCCCTTCCTTCACCGCCGGGTCCCGAACGAAGAACGGAGAGAAGCGACCCATGCTGATGCCCCACCCCGCCGTCCTGCGCAAACTCGTCGACGAGTACCAGGGGGTGAGGGAGTCCGGTGCAGGCGAGCACCATCCGCAGGCCCGCGACCTCGCCTACACCCTGTGCGTGTCCACCGGGACCCGGGACGTGCGACACGCTCTGGAGACGGCGCGCCAGTGGCTCGACGCGGCCGCGGCCGCCGACGCCGCCGGGCGCCACACCGACGACGGCCCGCGCGTGTACGCCTGAGCGGCGCCCGGGACGGGCATTGCGGGCCTGAGCGGCCGGGACGGGCAGGCGCACCACGGCGATCGCCGGGATGCGCCTGCCCGTCCGCGTGTCCGGCCTCCGGGCGCCTGCTCGTCCGCGCCTCGGGCGCGGCTCGGACGGGCCCGGTGCCGGCGCGCCCGCCCGTCGCCGACCGGCGGGTGTGCACGGCCCGAGCGGGGGCATGCGGATCCCGCGAAGTTCGGGGAGGATTCCGGGAGGTCGGGATGAACACGAGTGCGTGGGCGCGCAACGGGCGGGCCGAGGCGGAGCGGGCGGCGCGGGGGTCGCTGACCAAGGGGGCGGCCCGGGCCGGGCTCGCCGCGCGAGGCGTGATCTATCTGCTGGTGGGCGTGATCGCCCTGCAGATCGCGTTCGGCGAGAGCGGTCAGGAGGCCGACCGCCGCGGCACCCTCGCCGAGATCGCGCAGAAGCCCTTCGGCGCCGTGCTGCTGTGGGCGCTGGGCGTGGGGCTGGTCGGCATGGCGGTGTGGCGGCTGTCCGAGGCCGCCTTCGGCGGGGTCGGCGCCGACGGGCGCAGCGCCAGGAAGCGGCTGACGGCGCTCGCCCGGTGCGCCTTCTACTCCTTCGTCGCCTACTCCGTGCTGGAGTTCGCCGCCGGTTCGGGCGACGGGGGCGGTTCCAGCGACGAACAGTCCCGCGACGTCACCGCCCGGGTGCTCGACCTCCCCGCCGGCCAGTGGCTCGTCGGCGCGGCCGGCGTCGGGATCGTCGTCGCCGGCCTGTGGATCGGGGCCCGCGCCGTCATGCGCTCCTACCGCAAGCAGATGCGGCTGGGGGAGATGTCCCCGGGCGTGCGGCGCATGGTGGACGTCACCGGAGTGGGCGGCGGTGCGGCCCGCGGGCTGGTGTTCGCGGCCGCCGGGGCGTTCGCCGTCCGGGCCGCCGTGGACTACCGGCCCGACAAGGCCAAGGGGCTCGACGACACCCTGCGTTCGTTCGCCGGCGCCCCGGCGGGGCCGGCCCTGCTGGCCTGCGTCGCCGCAGGGCTCGTCCTCTTCGGGCTCTTCTCCTTCTCGATGGCTCGCTGGCGCAAGGTCTGACGACCGTCCGCGGGGGAACACGGACCAAATGAACGAAGCAGAGTTCCCGCGCGACGGACGGCCCGTGGACATGTATCTCGACCTGCTGCGCGTCCGCATGGACAGCGACGACTACCAGCTCCTGCTGGAGGTCGTCGCCCCGGCGCTGCGCGCCCTCGACGGACAGCAACCCGAGCGTCTCGACTTCGCCCTCGACCCACAGGAGACCGAGGACCTGCCGCAGGAGGTCCGCGACGAGGCCGCGCTGGTCATCGCCACCGCGGTCACCGGCCGGCTGGACAACCAGCTGGTGGAGATCCAGGTGGACGGCACCGGCCCGGTCCGGGTGGTCACCGACGCGGTCACCGCGTCCGACCCGTCCCGGCTCGCCGAGATCGCCGGCTGCATACAGCAGCGTCAGAAGGACACCGAGGCCCTGCGGGGCATCGCGGCGGCCAGCGGCATGTCCACCGACTTCTGAGCCCGGCCGGGCGCTCCGTGCAGCTCGCGGAGGGCCCGGCCGCGTCCGGCCCGCTTCCGCCCGCTCTCACTTCGGCGCCGCCACCGGCGTCCCGAGCGGACGGGCGAGGCCCACCACCGCCTCGTCCAGGCGCTGGAGATGCCGCAGCACGCGGTCGGTCACCCGGCCGTAGCGCGGCGTCCCCGGCACGCCCGGCTTCAGCAGCGCGGCGACGCTCGGCCCGGCCAGCACCTCCGCCGTGCTCCGCTCGTCCGCGACGCGCGCGTCGAGCGCCCCGAGGTTGTGCAGGATGCGCGCACCGGCACGGCGCAGCCGCGGGTCCGCCGCGATCGACGGATGGGTGGGCAGCAGTTCCGCTGTGGCCGCCAGGGACCGCGCGTGGTAGGCGCAGGTCTCCAGCAGCGCGACGACGTAGCGGGCGGTGTCCCGCCGCGACCGCAGCGGGGTGACCGGGTGCGTCAGGGGCTGGGTGGCGGCCCGCAGATCGGCCAACGCCTGGTCCAGGTCCCGGGCGCGCTCCAGCAGATCCGCCGGGGGAGCGCCGCTCAGCTGTTCCACGGCCGCCTCGGTGACCTCGCCCAGCCGCTCGAGCACGGTCGTCAGCAGCTCGTTGGTCCGCCGGTCCGTGCGCACCGGCAGCACCAGCGCCGCCGCGACGATCCCGCAGGCCGCCCCCAGCGCCGTCTCCTCCACCCGCAGCACCAGCACGGACAGGCTGTAGGTGTGCAGCAGCGTGTACAGCACACCCAGCGCGGCGGTCACGAAGAACGACATCAGCGTGTACGACAGCGGCGCCGTGTAGAACATCGCGAACACGCACAGCAGCACGACCGCGAACGCCGTCCAGGTGTGATGGCCGACCAGGCCCGCCAGCGCGATGCCCGCCACCACCCCGAGCACGGTGCCCAGCAGTCGCCGGTAGCCCTTGACCAGGATCTCCCCGGTGGAGGACGTGTTCATGAACACGATCCAGCAGGTCAGCACCGCCCAGTACCAGCGGTGCGAGGAGAGCAGCTCGCCGCCGAGGATCGCCAGCGAGGACCCGACGGCGACCTGCACGGCGGCCCGGGTGGTGGGCCTGCGCAGTCCGGTGGCGTCGTCCGCGGGGGCCTCGTCGTCCTCGGCGCCGCCGATCGCCGCGTCCTCGGCGTCCAGCTCCTCGCGGGAGCGGGCCGTCTCGGGGCTGTCGGCGGACTCGTCCTGCGGCCCGTCGAGCGCGACCCGCAGGCCCAGCACCGCCCGCGCGGTCTCGCCGACGCCCCGGAAGACGTCCTGCACGGGGGGCGGCGCCTGCGGCAGGTTCTCCTCGTCCCGGTAGCCGAGCAGCCGGTTGCGCACCTGGGAGAGCGCGGCGCCCGACCCGGCCTCGACGGGATGCCGTACCAGCAGCCGCAGGGCCCGCAGATCATGGCGGAGGGTGTCGAGAGCCTCGTCCCGCACCGGCAGCCGGGTGGCCTCGGGGAGCGGCGCGCCGGGCAGGTGCAGGGTCAGGGTGTCGGCCCGCTCGGCGCTGCGGGCGGTGAGCAGGAGCAGCCCCAGCCGCTCGGCGGCGATCTCGGCGTCGGCGATCCGGCGTTGCACCAGGCGGGCGACCGTCTCGTCGGACGTGCCCTCCACCAGCCGGCCCTGGATCATCATGGCCGTCTCGTGCAGCCGTGCGGTGCCCTCGCGCACCTGGCCGAGAGCCTTCTCCGCGTCGTCCTGACCGGCGTCGAGCAGATCCAGCTGAGCGTCCAGCAGCTGGGCGAGCCGCGCCCGGAAGGCCTGCCGCAGCCGTTCCAGGATGCCGGACGAGGTCTGCGGCACGAGCAGGAACCGGACCGTCGCGCTGCAGGCGAAGGCCACCGCGATGACCTCCTGGTAGCCCGGCAGGGACGAGGTCCCGACGCCGACGAACAGCGCCATGAAGTAGACCTGGAAGGCGATCAGCCCGAGCGCGGTCCCCCGGTCGCCGAACCGGCGGCCGTAGACGGCGCAGAAGATCAGGGCGACGAAGAAGAAGTCGCCGGCCGCCGGCCGGGAGCTGAGCAGCGCCGCCAGCGACACGGAGGCGAGCGCCACGGGCAGGCCCAGCGCCAGGGTGACGGCCTGCGGGCCGCGCTGCTTCTCCCGGACGGCGAAAGTGGCGACCATCGAGGCGATGGCGCCCGCCACCAGATGCGCGACGTCCGCGCCCAGCAGGGAGAGCACGGCCAGCGTGAGGGCGATCGCGCCGACCGTGCGCAGTCCCGCCGCCAGACGCAGCAGCCCGGGATCGGACGCGGCGACCCGATCCCGCCACCGCGCGCCGAGCGACCGTGCCGCTGCCCTCACGCCGTCGTACTCTCCTGCCGTCTCTCCTGCCGTGCGGATGTCAGGCGCTGTCCGGGGCCGCCCCCTCGACCTGCGCCCGTACCTGTTCGGGCGTCAGATAACTGTCGGTGTACTCGAAGTCCTTCAGTTTCGCGGTACGGCGTGCCTGGAAGCCGGTGCGCACGAAATCGTCGCCCGCGATCGCGTTGAGCGTCCAGTTGGTCAGGACCCGCGCCTTGGCGACGCCGGTGCGCAGCGCCGACCAGTGGTAGCCGCGCGCCACGGCCTGCGCGGGCAGCCCACGCAGTTGGATGCCGAGCGGCTTGGAGACGGCGTCGGCGCCGCCGAGGTCGACGACCAGACCGAGGTCCTTGTGCTCGTAAGGCCGCATCGGCCGGCCCCGCAGGGTGGCGATGACGTTGTCGGCGACCACCTTGCCCTGCCGCATCGCGTGCTGCGCGGTGGGCGGGCAGACCGCGCCGTCCTCGCCCTTGGCCAGGTCGGGCACGGCGGCGGCGTCCCCCAGCGCGAACACCCCGTCGTTCCCGGGCAGGTTCATCTCGGCCCCGACCACGAGCCGCCCGCGCTGGGTCTTTGCGCCGAGCGTCGCGATCAGCGGGCTCGCCACGACGCCCGCCGTCCAGATGAGTGTCCGGGTCGGGATCACCCTGCCGTCGGTGAAGGTGACCTCCTCCGGGCCCGCCTTGGCGATCGACACGCCCAGCGAGATGTCGATGCCGCGCTTGCGCAGGACCTCCTGGGCGCTGCGGCCCAGCTTGTCGCCGAGTTCCGGCATCAGCTTCGGCGCGATGTCGATGAGATGCCACTTGATCAGGCTCGGGTCCAGCCGTGGATAGCGTTTGACCGCGTTGTGGGTGAGCAGTTGCAGACAGGCGGCCGTCTCGGTGCCGGCGTAGCCGCCGCCGACGACCACGAACTGCAGGCGTGAGGCCCGCTCGGCGGGGTCGTTGCTGGCGTCGGCGAGATCGAGCTGGGTGATGACGTGGTCGCGGATGTACGCCGCCTCCGCGAGGGTCTTCATGCCGAACGCGTGGTCGGTGAGCCCCGGGATGTCGAAGGTGCGGGTGACGCTGCCGGGCGCCAGCACGATGTAGTCGTACGGCTCGTTCACGATCTCGTCCGTGATGGTCCGGATGACGCAGACCTTCGAGGCGAGGTCCACGCCGATGGCGCCGCCGGGGATGATGCGGGTGCGGTACTTCCTGCTCCGGCGCAGCGACACGGCGATCGACTGGGGCGTCAGCACACCCGAGGCGACCTGCGGCAGCAGGGGCAGATAGAGCTGGTAGGCGAACGGCGTCACCAGGGTGACGTCGGCTTCCGCAGCGGACAGTGCGCGTTCCAGTCGCCGAACGCACCCCACCCCCGCGAAGCCCGCGCCCACCACCAGGATCCTGGGTCGTGTCACGATGTCCATCCCTTTCTGCGGCTCCGGGCGGCCTGCTCCGACGTCATGCGCGTGCCCCGCCCCAAGCCGTTCGCACCTTATCGATACCACCGCGCCCGGGCCGGTTCCGCCAGCCGGGCGAGGCATGCAGACGAACGTTTCTCCTGAGGCCAGCGTCGTACCCCCCGATGGGCCTGTGTACGCCCCGGTCCTTCGGGTAGGCCGACGTACATGACAAATCCGGTGGTCCGACAGCAGTGACAGCGGGGCACGCGGACGGCTCCGACGACGGACGGTGGACGCACCACCGCGGGAGGCAGGCGCGGCAGGTCGCCGACGCCGTGGAGAGCCTGGTGGCCTGCTGGCTCGCCGCGGCGGAGGAGACCTCGCCCCGGCTGCCCGCCCGGCAGCTGCACGCCCTGCGCACGGTCCGGGGCCGCCCGGAGCTGAACCTGACGGCCCTGGCCGAGCATCTCGGCGTCGGTCTGCCCACCGCGAGCCGCCTCTGCGACCGGCTGGAGGCCGCGGGGCTCCTCGAGCGGACCGTGCAGCCGCACAGCCGGCGCGAGGTGCAGCTCGTGCTGACCGCCTACGGCCACCGCGTCCTCGCGGACGTGGCCGAGCGCAGGATCCGGAGGCTCACCTCGGTGTTCGAGGCCATGACGCCGGCCCAGCGGACCGCTCTCGAGCACGGACTGTTCGCCTTCCACCAGGCCCGCACGGCGACGGGACCTTCGGCGTCGGGCCGGGATCCGGCCGGCCCGGACGACTGACCGCCCCGCTCAGGCCCCGCCGCGAACGTCGCCGGCCCGGCTGCCGACCCGGCCGGCGGTGCGGTCGCCCGCCCCGCCGTCGGCCCGTTCGCCCGCCCGGCCGTGGACATGGCCGTCGATGCGGCTGTCGATGTGGCACAGCAGCAGGCAGACGTCGTCGTCGCGTTCGGAGTCGCTCAGCATCGGTTCCAGGATGCGCTCGGCCGCGCCGTCCAGGTCCGCGTCCAGCTCCTCGGCACGGAACCCGCCGAGCGCCGCCGCCAGCCGGTCGATCCCCGGGTCTATGCCCTGCGCCCGCCGCTCCACCAGGCCGTCGGTGTAGAGCGCCAGCGTGGAGCCGGGCTCCAGCGGCGCCGTGTGGTCGGCGATCTCCTGGTGCAACGGGATGCCGAGCATCGCACCCGGCTTGGCGTCCAGCGTGCGCACCCGGCCGTCCGGGCCGCGCAGCACGGGCGGCGGATGACCCGCGGCCGCCCACGTCAGCACGGGTTCGCCGGGCCGGAAGCGGGCGATCACGGCGGTCGCGTACAGGTCGGGCTGGAGGTGGTGCAGAAAGGTGTGCAGCCGGGTCAGCAGCTCGCCCGGGCTGCCCCCGTCCACGGCGTAGGCGCGCAGCGCGGTGCGCAGCTGGCTCATCATCACCGCCGCGTGCAGCCCGTGCCCGGTCACGTCGCCGATGACGGTGATCAGGCTGCCGTCGGGCTGCCGGAACGCGTCGTACCAGTCGCCGCCGATGTTCAGGCCGTACGTGGCCGGCAGATAGCGGGCCGCCAGCCGCAGCCCCGACGGGGCGGGCAGCTCCGTCAGCAGGGCGCGCTGGAGCGTCTCGGCGATGTCCCGGTTGTGCTCGAAGCGGCGGGCGTTGTCGAGCGCGCCGCCCGCCCGCCGGGTGAGCTCCACGAGCATCACGGCGTCGTCGGGGTCCCAGCGGTCGCCCGGCGGGGTCAGGGTCAGCACGCCCAGCGGCGCCCGGCGCGTCGGCAGCGGCACGCACAGCAGGGGCCGGGCCGGAAGCAGCGCCGACGCGGGCTGGTCGTCCACCCCGGGCAGACCGCCGGGACGGGCGGCCGCGTACTGGGGCCTTCCGGTGCGGGCCGCGATCACCGCGGCCGCGGGGCGCGGAGCGGACGCCCCCCGCTCGTCCTCGGCGTCGAACAGCCATACGTCGACCGTGCGGGCGTACTCGGGCACCAGCAGCTCGGGCAGCCGGCGCACGATCTCCTCGTGGTTGAGGGAGGCCGTGAGCGCGGCGCTGGCGTCGGCCAGGAACGTCAGCCTGCGGCGGGCGCTCTCCGCCTCGCGGCGGGCGGCGCGTTCCGCCGCGAAGGCCTCACGCTGGGCCCGCCCGGCGGCGTCCAGATCGGCGTGCAGCGCCAGGACGCCCTGGTTGGTCTGGTGCAGCTCCTCCCGGTGGAACGCGACGAGCTCCTCCTGCTCGGCGAGCCGGTCCAGCACGAGCGCGGTGTCCTCGTCCGCGCCGAGCAGCGCCTCCGACAAGACGGTGGCGTCGCCCGCCACCGGATCGGCGACGGGGGCCGCGGCCGGCTCCGGGCAGGGCACGGCGTACCGCCACGGCGGTTCGTCGCCGGCGGGGGAGGCGGCGACCTCGACGTCGAGCTGCCCCCCGGCCCCGGTCAGCTCGAGCGACCAGACTCCGCCCTTGGTCAGACACCCGCGCAGCCGCGCGCTGAGCGCGGCCGACAGCCGGGTGCGGTCCAGCGGCGCGACGCCGTACGCGGCCGCCACCCGGGCGACGGCGATACGCGCGCGTGCCGCGTCCTCGACGGAGCCGATCCGCCAGCTGCGCCTCATGAACGGTCCGGCGGGCCAGGCGACAGCACGGCGACGGCGGTGTCGTCCCGTACGGGTCGGGCGGAACTGCCGGCGTCGCGCACCGTGACGGCGGCCGTGAGCGCGGGGTCCGCGGACAGCAGACGGGGGTCGGCGGGCGGCGTCCAGCGACTGGGCAGTCCGTCGCTGTGCAGCACGAGCAGCCGGTCCGCGGCCCACTCGGCCGCCGTCTCCGGAATGGTGGCGGGCCGGTGCACGCCGACTATGCCCGGCCGGGAGAGCAGATGCCGCCAGGAGTCGCCCTCGCGCAGTCGCGCCCCGATGTTGCCGATGCCGGCGAAGAGCAGCCGCCCGGCGCGCAGATCGAGCCGGGCCACTCCGACCGCCGCGCCCCGTGTGCCGCGCAGCGCGCCGTCCAGGCGGCGCAGCAGCTCGGCCGGCGCGAGACGGGCGCTGCGCCGCACCTCCTCCACCGCCGCGGTCGAGGCGCGGGCCGCCTCGGGGCCGTGTCCCAGACCGTCGGCCAGCATCAGCGTCAGCAGGTCGCCGTCCCGCACGCAGGTCCAGGCGTCCCCGGAGCACTCGCCGCCCCGGAAGGGCACGTTGATCCCGCCGGCCCGCACGGCGGCGGGGGAGTGCGAGGGCGCGCCCGGCCCGGCGGCGGCGCCGGCCGGGTCCCGGCGGCCGGAAGAGGCGCCCGCGCCGCCGATGCGGGCCAGTGCGACCGTCCCGCGGCCGGGGACGCTGTGCAGGTCGAAGTCGTCCGACAGCCGTCGGCAGGTGCCGAGCCCCGCCCCCAGCGAGCCCGCGGTGGAGAACCCGTCGCCGAGCGCGGCGGGAACGTCGGACATGCCCGGTCCGTGGTCGACGGCGACGATCTGCACCATGCGGGCCTCGGCACGCCCGACCGGCGCGGCGACCGCCTCCACGAGCAGCTGCCCGCCCCGCGCGTGCTTGAGCAGGTTGGTCGCCAGCTCGGTGGCGACCAGCGCCGCGTCGGCGGTGCGCTGCCCGTCCAGACCCGCCAGCGCCGCCGCGCCCTCCGCGGCCACCCGGGCGTCGCGCACCCGCGTCGAGTCGTGCACCGGTACGTCCCACACGCGCGTCATCCGGGCTGCTCCTCACGCGGCCGGGGCGGGCGCACCGCCCAGGACGTCACGGTGACCGTGGTGCCGGCCCCGGGCGCGCTGTCGATGGCGAAGTCGTGCACCAGCCGGCGCGCACCGCCGAGGCCCATCCCCAGACCCTCGCCCGAGGTGAAGCCGTCGCTGAGGGCCTGCTCCAGGTCGGCGATGCCCGGTCCGCCGTCGGTGAACGTCAGCCGCAGCCCGCGCGCGGCCCGTCCGTCCGACGCCTCCCGGGCCTCCATCTCGCCGCCGCCGCCGTAGACCAGCGTGTTGCGGGCCAGTTCGCTGGCCGCGGTGACCAGCTTGGTCTGCTCCACCAGGCCGAAGCCGAGCGCAGCCGCCGCCTGGCGCACGTGCTGCCGCACCCACACCAGATCCAGGTCCGAGCGGATCGGCAGGCGGGCGCCGACGCCCGCGGACGTCTCGCTCACCGAGGCTCCCGGCGTGGTTCGTCCGACGACGTCGCGAGCAGTGCCATGGCGGCCTCGGTGTTCAGCGCCGTGCGCAGCCCCGGCAGCGTCAGCCCCAGTTCCACCAGCGTGATCGCCACCGCGGGACGCATGCCCGCCACCACGGTCCGGGCGGCCAGCAGCCGTGCGCTCGCGGCGATCTCGGCCAGCACCCGCCCCAGGAAGGAGTCGACGATCTCCACGCCGGAGACGTCGATGACCACACCGGTCACCCGGCTGCGGACGATCGACTCCGCGACGTCCTGCTGGAGCCGCTCCGCCGCGCCGTCGTGCAGGTCGCCCTGAAGGGTGATCAGCAGGACGTCGCCGAGCCGCAGCACCGGCACATGGGCGGTGCCCGCGCGCGAGAGGTCGTGGTTCACCGGGGACCCGCACCGCCGGACGCCGTGGGCACGATGCCGGCGCCCAGCCGGTCGAGGGCGTACGCCAGGGCGTCGGCGAGGCTCGACCGGGTGACCACGGGCAGGTCCAGGCCGAGGTGCACGATCGTCTGCGCGATGGCGGGCCGGATGCCCGAGACGACGCACTCCGCGCCCATCAGCCGCACGGCGGCGACGGTCTTCATCAGGTGCTGCGCGACCAGCGAGTCGACGGTCGGCACCCCGGTGATGTCCAGGATCGCGAACCGTGCCTGCTGGTCGACGACCGACTCCAGCAGCGTCTCCATCACGACCTGGCTGCGCGCGCTGTCGAGCGTCCCGATCAGCGGCACGGCGACGATGCCGTCCCACAGCCGGATGACCGGCGTGGCGACCTCCAGCAGCTGCAGCTGCTGCCGGTCGATGAGGGCCTGACCCTCGGTCAGCGAGGTCTCCATGACCACCAGCCGCAGGGTGCCCATCAGCGCCGTCAGGGTCGTCGCGCATTCCCTGAGGTGCTCGGCGGGCGCCTCCGGCAGGTCGGCGACCAGGAGGTTCACCACGGGCGTGCGCAGGGCGTCCACCTCGTGGGAGATCTGCGCGGTGCTGAGACCGGCGCGCGCCCGGGCGGCCGCCATCCTGGCCAACTGCTCGCGCACCGCCGTGAACCCGGCGCCGTCGGTGTCCTCCACCCGCCCGGAGCGGGCGACGTCGGCGAGCGCGTCGACGACGCCCCGGCCCGCCTCCACCGCCTCGTCCCGCGAGATCGTGAACACGACGCGGAACAGGGGCTCGTCGGCCCAGCGCTGGGCGATCTGCTCGCGGCGACGGCTCAGGAACGCCCCCACCTCCTCCACGGGCGCCGCCCGTTCGGCCGGCTGCTCCGCCGCCGTCTCGTCTTCCGGCATCTCTTTCACTCCTCGTCCGCGTCGTGCCGCTGCGGTCCCGGCGGTGGCGACGGGACCGTGCCCCGCCCCTCGCCGGGCGACGGCTGTGAGCCGGGGCGGCCGGACGGCGACGGGGACGGCTGCCCGAACCAGTCGAGACACACGACCAGCGCGTCGTCGTCCGGCTCGGGTCTGCCCCGGTGGCCGGTCAGCGCCCGCAGCACCGCGCCCGGCACGTCCGCCGCCGGCAGCAGGGCCGCCGACGCCACCGCGCGGGCGAGCGCGTGCTCGCCGTACGCCTCGCCGCCCGGCGCGACGACCGCGTGCACCCCGTCGCTGACGAACAGCAGCCGGTCGCCGGGCAGCAGGGCGAGCTCCTGGGCCACGTAGTCGGTCTCCTCGAACATGCCCAACGGGAGCTGCGCTTCCAGGTCCACCCGGCTCAGCGTCCGGTCGCGCACCAGCAGCAGGTGCGGCGAGCCCGCGTCGACGACCCGCATGCGCCCGGTGGACAGCTCGATGTCCACCAGGAGCACCGACAGGTGGGCGTCGCCCCCGTAGTGCGCGTGGATCGCCTGGTCCGCCAGGGCCGCCTGGTCGGCGATCGGGACGCCGGCCCGGCGCGCGTTGCGCAGGGCGTTGATGCCGAGGCTGGTCAGCAGCGACGCCTCGATGCCCTCGCCCATCCCGTCGGTGACGCACACCGTCAGATGGTCGTCGTCGGCCGCCCAGTCGAAGTTGTCGCCGAACACGGCGTAGGCGGGCTGCAGTTGGGCGCCCAGCGCGTACTCGTCCCGGGCGCAGGACCGGGCCGGGAGCAGCTGCCACTGGATCTCGGCCGCCAGCGTCAGCCGGTCCGTGCGGCGCGCACACCGGTACGTGTCGGTGTCGCGCTCTGCGACGAGGATCTCGTGGCCCAGCAGCTGAGCCACCTCGGCGAGCTCGGTGAGCCGCTCCCGGGCGTGCGTCCCGGGCAGCGTCACCGACAGGACGCCCAGCCGGTCGCCGCGCACGGTCACGGGCAGGTGCGCGAGGACGAGCCCGTCGCCGAGCTCCTCGACATGCGGCTCCTGGGCGCCGAAGGCGCGGCCGGGCGCGCTGCCGTGCACGGCGGCCGGCGCCGGGACGCCCGTGCCCCGCGCGCCGCCGGGCGGCACGGGCAGCAGCACCGTCAGCCCGTAGTCGGCCAGCCGGAGTTCGACGTCCTGCGCCGTGTAGTGGAGGCGCAGCACCTCGCGCAGCACGTCGGGCAGTCGGTGCGGTGCCGCGGAACGCAGGGCGCGTCCCGCGGCGACGAGTCTGTTCACGCGGCCGTTCCCGTCGTCGTCCCGCGTCGGACGCGGGCTGACAGTCGCCTCGATCCCTGCGAGAGTGTCACCGTGATGTCCTCCTCCTCGCGTCCGCAGCCCGACCAGGTGGCGCGTGTGACCTCACAGGCGTCCGAG
>NZ_JBEPBI010000038.1:0-52643 GCF_040299045.1 Streptomyces sp. NPDC001027 | reverse complement strand
TCCGACCGTCCGGGGATCGCGTGCGTTCAGCTCCGCTTGAGGGCGCCGACGAAGCTCGCCCAGGCGTCGGCGCCGAAGAGGACTGCGCCGCGCTCGGGGGCCTTGCTGTCCCGGACGGGGACGACGGCGGGCGCCTGGTCGGCGACTTCGAGGCATTCGCCGCCGGTAGTGTTGCTGTAGCTGGACTTGCGCCACGTCACTTGACTCAGGTCGAGGGGTCGCACGGCACTTCCTCCAACATCCGCGTGATGAACTTCTGCGACTCGACCGGAGAAAGCGCCAGGTCGCGCACCGAATCGTACGCATGCTGCAGCTCCTCGACCGAGCCGATTTCCTCGATCAGTTCGCCGCGCACGTCATTCTCCGTGTAGGCCACGGTACGGGCGTCGGGCATGCGAAGGAACATCATCGATGTGTTCATCAGCGGGTGAGGACCGGCGCTGAACGGCAGGACGTGCAGGGTGATTTGCGGCCGCTCAGAGACCCCTACCAGGTGTTCCAGCTGACCCCGCCACGCCAGTGCGTCTCTGAGCTGGGTGCGCAACACCGCCTCCGAAAGGATGGCGCGGAACTTCGGCGCGCCCTTCTCCTCCAGTAACTTCCGTCGCCCCATGCGTGCTTCGACCTGCTGATCCAGCTCCTCCCCCAACAGGCCACCCGCGGTGAGCGCCTCGCGCGCGTAGGCCGGCGTCTGGAGCAATCCAGGCGGCGCGGACACCGCGTAGTGCCACAGGCTCGCCGCCTCGGCCTCCAGGTCCATGTATCTGCGGTACTGCTCCTTGAACTGGCTGTTGTCGCCCATCGCGACTTCCCACAGGGCCAGCAGCAGTCCCGGCGTTCCGTAGTGGGTGTCCAGTGCCTCGACGACCTCCGGGCTGCCCAGGTTCGTTCCGCTCTCCATCTTGCCCAGCGTGGACGCGTCCCAGCCGAGGCGCTCGGCGAGTTCCCGCAGGCTCTCCCCGCGGCCGGTGCGCAGCAGCCGCAGCTCCTCCGCGAAGCGTTTGCGGGGTTGCTGGCTGCGGCCGGTGACCACTCGTCTCGCAGGCATGGGGCGACTCCTTCGCGGCTCTGCGTGGCAGCAGGGACACGAAGAGTAATTCAACTCTCTGTTGACTTCAGCCCACTCGGCCATCCCGGTACTATTTGTCCATTTATGCACTCAAGTTCCGTGACGCGAGGCACTTTCGGCCGCGAATTGCGCATGCAATCCGAGGTGGGGGGCAGGTGGACGCGGTCCCCCGGGTCACCCGGGGGTGACACAGGGGGACGGAACAGGAACGGAAGGCAACGCCGATCATGGCCGACAGGACCGAACCGCTGCACACGCCGGAGCTGCGAGAGCACCGGACGATTCACTCGGGCGGAGAGTGGCTGGAAGCAGTCTCCGGCGGCGTCCGCGAGATCATCGACCCCGCGGACGGCCGCCCCTTCGCCGTGGTCGCCGAAGGCGACGAGAAGGACGCCGACCTGGCGGTCGCGGCCGCCCGTGCCGCCTTCGACGAGGGCGAGTGGCCGCGCACCCCCGCCGCCGACCGCGCCGCCCTGCTGCACCGCGTCGCCGACCTCCTCGTCCGCGACCGCGAACAGCTCGGTCTGCTGGAGAGCCGTGACGCGGGCAAGACGCTCGAAGAGGGCCGCGTCGACATCGACTGCGTCGCCGACGCCTTCCGCTACTTCGCCGGTCTGGTGGCCGCCGAGTCGCCGGGACGGGTGGTGGACGCGGGATCGGCCGACGTCCACAGCGTCGTCGTCCACGAGCCGGTCGGCGTGTGCGCGCTGATCACCCCCTGGAACTACCCGCTGCTCCAGGCGAGTTGGAAGATCGCTCCGGCGCTGGCCGCCGGCAACTCCTTCGTCGTCAAGCCGAGCGAGATCACGCCGATGACGACGGTCGCGCTGATCGGCCTGCTCGCCGAGGCGGGGCTGCCCGCCGGTGTGGCGAACATCGTCACCGGTCCCGGGCACACGGTCGGGGCCCGGCTCGCCGAACACCCCGACGTCGACCTGGTGTCGTTCACCGGCGGCCTGGCCAGCGGCACGAAGGTGGCGCAGGCGGCCGCCCCGACCGTCAAGAAGGTCGCCCTCGAACTCGGCGGCAAGAACCCCAACGTGGTCTTCGCGGACGCCTGCGCCACCGACGAGGGCTTCGACACCGCCGTCGACCAGGCCCTCAACGCGGCGTTCATCCACAGCGGCCAGGTCTGCTCGGCGGGCTCGCGGCTCATCGTCGAGGAGTCCGTCCGCGACCGCTTCGTCGACGAACTCGCCCGCCGGGCCGGGAAGATCCGGCTCGGGCGCGGCACCGAGGACGGCGTCGAGTGCGGCCCGCTCGTCTCCGAGCAGCAGCGCGCCAAGACCGAGGAGTACGTGGCCTCCGCGCTCGCCGAGGGCGCCGTGCTGCGGTCCGGCGGCCGACGGCCCGAACCCTCCCCGCAGCGGCCCGAGTCGGGCTACTTCTACGAGCCCACCGTCCTCGACGGCTGCCACCGCGAGATGCGCGTCGTGCGGGAGGAGGTCTTCGGACCGGTCCTCACCGTCGAGACCTTCCGCACCGAGGACGAGGCCGTCGCCCTCGCCAACGACACCGACTACGGCCTCGCCGGAGCCGTCTGGACCGCCGACGCCGGCCGCGCGCGGCGGGTCGCCGGCCGACTGCGCCACGGCACCGTCTGGATCAACGACTTCCACCCCTATCTGCCGCAGGCGGAGTGGGGCGGCTTCGGCAAGAGCGGCGTGGGCCGCGAACTCGGCCCCGCCGGACTCGCCGAGTACCGCGAGGCCAAGCACGTCTACCAGAACCTCGCGCCGAGGCCCGTCCGCTGGTTCGCGGGCTGATCCGCCCGCAGGCCCCGCCTCTCGCCCCGAACGCACTTCGCACAGACTTCGCACGCCCCTGGAGTACCCCCCATGCCACAGACCTCACCTGTCTATGACTACGTGATAGTCGGAGGCGGAACCGCCGGTTCCGTCATCGCGTCGCGGCTCACGGAGAACCCCGACACCACCGTCGCCGTCATCGAGGGCGGCCCGAGCGACGTGGGCCGCGACGACGTCCTCACCCTGCGCCGCTGGACGGGCCTGCTCGGCGGCGAGCTGGACTACGACTACCCCACCACCGAGCAGCCGCGCGGCAACTCCCACATCCGGCACAGCCGGGCGCGCGTCCTCGGCGGCTGCTCCTCCCACAACACCCTCATCGCGTTCAAGCCGCTGCCGTCCGACTTCGACGAGTGGGAGGCGGCCGGCGCCCAGGGCTGGGGCGCGGTCCCGATGGAGGCGTACTACGCGCGCCTGCTGAACAACATCGTCCCGGTCGACGAGAAGGACCGCAACGCCGTCGCCCGCGACTTCGTCGACGCCGCGCAGCAGGCGACCGGAGTCCCGCGCGTCGAGGGCTTCAACAGCAAGCCCTTCGACGACGGCGTCGGCTTCTTCGACCTCGCCTATCACCCCGAGACCAACAAGAGGTCGTCCGCCTCCGTCGCCTACCTCCACCCGGTGATGGACGAACGGCCCAACCTGACGATCCTCCTGGAGACCTGGGCGCACCGGCTGGAGCTGGAGGGCGCCCGCGCGCGGGGTGTGCACGCACGCACCGCGGACGGCGAGGAGATCCTCGTCCGCGCCCGGCGCGAGGTCGTGCTGTGCGCCGGCGCGGTCGACTCGCCCCGGCTGCTCCTGCACTCCGGCATCGGTCCCAAGGCCGACCTGGACGCGCTCGGCATCCCCGTCGTCCACGACCTGCCCGGCGTGGGCGAGAACCTCCTCGACCACCCCGAGTCGGTGATCGTCTGGGAGACCCACGGGCCGCTCCCTGAGAACTCCGCGATGGACTCCGACGCCGGTCTGTTCGTGCGCCGCGACCCCGACCACGCGGGCCCGGACCTGATGTTCCACTTCTACCAGGTCCCCTTCACCGACAACCCGGAGCGGCTCGGCTACGAACGCCCGGCGCACGGCGTGTCGATGACCCCCAACATCCCCAAGCCGAAGTCCCGCGGACGGCTCTACCTGCAGAGCGCCGACCCGGGCGTCAAGCCCGCCCTGGACTTCCGCTACTTCACCGACGAGGACGACTACGACGGCCGCACCCTCGTCGACGGCATCCGCATCGCCCGCGAGATCGCGCAGACCGAGCCGCTGGCCGGCTGGCTCAAGCGCGAGGTCGCCCCCGGCCCGCACATCACGGGCGACGAGGAGCTGAGCGCGTACGCGCGCAAGGTCGCGCACACCGTCTACCACCCCGCCGGCACCTGCAAGATGGGCGCCGCCGACGACGAACTCGCCGTCGTGGACCCCCAGTTGCGCATCCGTGGACTGGAGGGCATCCGCATCGCGGACGCCTCCGTGTTCCCGACCATGACAGCCGTGAACCCGATGATCGGCGTGCTGATGGTCGGCGAACGGGCCGTGGACCTGATCGGAGGCGATGCCCGATGAGCACCGACGCCAACACCGACGCCGGTACCGACACCGACACCGACACCGACACCGGTACCGACACCGACGCCGGTACCGACGCGAGCGCCCACACGACCATCGAGGAGCGCCCGCCGGTCTTCTCGGTGGACGGCCTGTGGAAGGTGTTCGGCCCGAAGGCCGAGGCCGTCCCCGCCGACCCCGAGCTGACCTCCCTGCCCCCCGCCGAGCTCCGCTCCCGCACCGGCTGCACCGCCGCCGTCCGGGACGTCTCCTTCGACGTGCGCAAGGGCGAGGTCTTCGTCGTCATGGGGCTGTCCGGCTCCGGCAAGTCCACCCTCGTGCGCTGTCTGACCCGGCTGATCGAGCCGACCGCCGGGCACATCGCCATCGACGGCGAGGACGTCCGCGCCATGGACAAGAACCGGCTGCGCGAACTGCGCCGGCGCCGGGCCGCGATGGTCTTCCAGCACTTCGGCCTGCTCCCGCACCGCACCGTCGTCGACAACGTGGCCTACGGCCTGGAGATCCAGGGCGTCGGCAAGGCCGAGCGCCGCGCCCGGGCCCGGCAGGTCGTCGAGAAGGTCGGCCTGGAGGGCATGGAGCACCGCAGGCCCGGCGAGCTCTCCGGCGGGCAGCGCCAGCGCGTCGGACTGGCCCGCGCGCTCGCCGTGGACCCCGAGGTCCTGCTCTTCGACGAGCCGTTCAGCGCCCTCGACCCGCTGATCCGCCGCGACATGCAGGAGGAGGTCGTCCGGCTGCACCGGGAGGAGGGCCGCACGATGGTCTTCATCACCCACGACCTCAGCGAGGCCCTCAAGCTCGGCGACCGCATCGCGCTGATGCGCGACGGCCGGGTGGTGCAGCTCGGCACCCCGGAGGAGATCGTCGGCTCGCCCGCCGACGACTACGTCCGCGAGTTCGTCCGCGACGTGCCGCGCGAGCAGGTCATGACGGTCCGCAGGGCCATGCGGGCCGGCGAGTGCGCCGGCCCCGGCCACCCGGGCGCGATAGCCGCCGACGCGGTGGTCGCCGAGGCGATCCAGATCGTGTCGCGCAGCCACAGGCCCGCGTGCGTCATGGAGGACGGCCGGTGTCTGGGGGTCGTCGACCACGAACGGCTCCTGGACGTCGTGGCCGGAACGGAGCTCCGCAGGGAGGCGGTCTGACATGGCTACCGTCACCGCACCCGCCCCCCGTGTCTGGCTGCCGGGGCTCCTCAAACACCGCTCGGTCGCCAAGCTGGCGCTGCTCGCGCTCGCCGCTGCGGTCCTCGTGCCGCTCGCCGACGCCCAGTGGGCCAGCGGCAGCTGGCCCGCCGCCCTCACCGTCGACCTCACCCAGCCGCTCGGCAGGGCCAGCGACTGGATCATCGACAACCGCGACAGCCACCCGCTGTTCCTCTACGGCTTCGGCTACGTCAGCAACGCGGTCGTGCTCTGCGTGCGGGCCGTCTACCTGGTGCTGCTCGCGGCCGGCTGGGCGGGCGTCACCGCCGCCGCCTCGCTGGTCGCCTGGCGGGTCGCCGGAGTGCGGCTTGCGCTGGGCGCCGCCGTCGCGTTCCTGGCCTGCGGACTGCTCGGCATGTGGATCCCGACCATGCAGACGCTCGCGCTGATGATCGTCGCGGTCCTCGTGTCGGTCGCCGTCGGCGCCGTGCTCGGCCTCGCCGCGGGGCTCTCGGACCGGATGGACCGCATCCTGCGCCCCGTCCTGGACACCATGCAGGTGCTGCCCGCGTTCGCCTACCTGCTCCCGGTCGTCCTGATCTTCGGCATCGGCGTCCCCGCGGCCGTCCTGGCCACCGTGGTCTACGCCGCGCCGCCGATGGCCCGGCTCACCTCGCTCGGCCTGCGCGGCGCCGACAAGGAGGTGCTGGAGGCCGTCGACTCGCTGGGGGCCACCGCCCGCCAGCGCCTGCTCACCGCGCGCCTCCCGCTGGCCCGCAAGGAGCTCCTGCTCGGCCTCAACCAGACGATCATGATGGCGCTGTCCATGGCGGTCATCGCCTCGGTGATCGGCGCGGGCGGCCTCGGCGACCGCGTCTACCAGGCGCTCGCCTCCGTCGACGTCGGCGCGGCCCTCGCCGCCGGCATCCCGATCGTCCTCCTCGCCGTCGTCCTGGACCGGGTCACCGGCGCGGCCGGCGAGTCCGACTCCGCCTCCGACGCCGGATCCCGCGCCGCGACCGGGGGCGGCCTCTCACGGCGCGCCGGCTGGGCGGCCGCGCTCGCCGCCACCGTCGCGGTCGCGGTCGCCGCACGGCTCGCGGGCCGCCTCGACTGGCCCGACGGCTGGACGCTGAACATCGCCGAGCCGGTCAACCGGGCCGTCGACTGGATGACGAACCACCTCTACTCCGGCGTGCCCGTGATCGGCGGCACCGCCGACTGGGCCGGCCACTTCACCACCTGGGTCCTCGACCCGCTGCGCGACGGCCTCCAGGCCCTGCCCTGGTGGTCGGTGCTGCTGATCGTCGCCGCGCTCGCCTGGGTGATCGGCACCTGGCGCACCGCGCTCACCGCCGTCCTCGCGATGGCCGCGATCGGCGTCCTCGGCGTGTGGAAGCCGTCCCTCGACACGCTGTCGCAGGTCCTCGCCGCGGTCGCCGTCACCCTCGTGCTGGGCTTCGCGACCGGCATCGCCGCCGCCCGCAGCGACCGCTTCGAACGGCTCCTGCGGCCCGTCCTCGACGTCTTCCAGACGATGCCGCAGTTCGTGTACCTGATCCCGGTCGTCGCGCTGTTCGGCGTCGGTCGCGCGCCCGCCGTGGCCGCCGCGGTCGTGTACGCACTGCCGGCCGTCGTCCGCATCACCGCCCAGGGCCTGCGCCAGGTCGACCCGGCCGCCCTGGAGGCCGCCCGCTCGCTCGGCGCGAGCAGCGGCCAGCAGATCCGGCAGGTGCAGCTCCCGCTGGCCCGCCCGGCCCTGCTGCTCGCCCTCAACCAGGGCGTGGTGCTGGTCCTCGCCGTCGTCATCATCGGCGGACTGGTCGGCGGCGGCGCGCTCGGCTACGACGTCGTCTTCGGCCTCGCCCAGGGCGACCTCGCCACCGGTCTGGTCGCCGGCGCCGCCATCGTCTGCCTCGGCCTGATGCTCGACCGGGTGACCCAACCGACGCAACGCCGTACGAAGAAGGGGGCGTGACATGCGCATCCGTACCACCGCGACCGTGGCCGGCGCGTCCGCGCTGCTCCTGCTGACCGGCTGCGGGGCCGCCGACATGACCAAGCAGGCCTCGCCGTTCGCGAACGCGCAGGGCGCCAAGAGCCTCACCCTGTCCGTCCAGTCCTGGGTGGGCGCCCAGGCCAACGTGGCCGTCGCCCAGTACCTCCTGGAACACGAGCTGGGCTACCGCGTCGACACCGTGCAGGTCGACGAGGTGCCCGCCTGGGACGCGCTCAGCCAGGGCCGGGTCGACGCGATCCTGGAGGACTGGGGCCACCCCGAGCAGGAACAGCGCTACGTCAAGGACAAGAAGACGATCACGCCGGGCGGCGACCTCGGCGTGACCGGGCACATCGGCTGGTTCGTGCCGACCTACTTCGCGAAGCAGCACCCGGACGTCACGAACTGGAAGAACCTGAACAAGTACGCGGCGCAGTTCGCCACCGCGGAGAGCGGCGGCAAGGGCCAGCTCATGGACGGCTCGCCCTCCTACGTCACCAACGACAAGGCGCTGGTGAAGAACCTGGACCTGGACTTCCAGGTCGTGTTCGCCGGTTCGGAGGCCGCCCAGATCACCCAGATGCGGCAGTTCGCCAAGGAGAAGAAGCCCTTCCTCACCTACTGGTACGCGCCGCAGTGGCTGTTCAAGAAGGTCCCGATGACCGAGGTGAAGCTGCCCCCCTACAAGGAGGGCTGCGACGCCGACCCGCAGAAGGTCGCGTGCGGCTACCCGCACACCCCGCTGCAGAAGTACCTCAACGCCGGCTTCGCGAAGGACGGCGGGAAGGCGGCCGCCTTCCTGAAGAAGTTCCGGTGGACGACCGAGGACCAGAACGAGGTCTCCCTCGCCATCGCCGACCAGAAGATGACGCCGCGGGAGGCGGCGAAGCAGTGGGTGGACGGCCACGAGTCCACCTGGAAGGCGTGGCTGTCCTGAGCGTCGTCCCGGAATTCTTTATCCCGGATAGATTTCCTGGAATTTCCCGGATACAGTCCCACCATGACGAACAGCAATTCCGTGTCCCGCGTGGCGCTCAAGAAGATAACCCCCGACGTCTCCGCCGCGATGGGTTCGCTGCACGCCGCCGCCGTTTCCGCCGCGCGGGACGCCAAGGTCGAACCCGAGATCCTGGAGCTGGTCAGGATCCGCGCCTCGCAGCTCAACGGCTGCGCGTTCTGCCTCGACATGCACACCAAGGACGCCCGCGCCGAGGGAGAGACCGAGCAGCGCCTCTACGCGCTGAACGCCTGGCGGGAGACCCCCTTCTTCTCCGGACGCGAGCGCGCCGCACTGGCGTTGACCGAGGCCGTGACGCTGGTGCACGACGGCCATGTGCCGGACGCGGTGTACGCCGAGGCGGCGGAGGTCTTCGACGAGGCGCAGCTCGCCGCGCTGATCTGGGCGGCCACCGTCATCAACGCCTACAACCGCATCGCCGTCGCGACGCGCATGGTCCCGGGCGCCTACCAGCCGGCGAAGAAGTAGCGAGAAAACCGTCAGCCGACGGAAACGACGGATGACGACGGGGGCGACGGGAAATGACGGCGACGGCCCGGAGAATGGCGAGATAATTCGAGAGAACGCGTGAATGCGGGCGTCGGACACATTGTCCGGCGCCCGTATTTCCGTTCCGTCGGCCGTCCGATTTCTCTCCCTCACACCAGGGGCAGCGATTCCCCCTGCGCATCCAGCCACCGCCGCCATTCGTCCGCCCGCACGGCCGGCCCGGGGGTGAGCGGACCTCCCGCCCAGGCCGTCACCGGGCGGATGCCGTGCAGCGCGTTCACCAGCCACACCTCCCGGCCGTCCAGCTCGGCGGGCGTCCGCTCGCGGTGCACGACACGGACGCCGAGGCGGTGGGCCCGCTCCTGGATCAGCTGTCCGGTCACCCCGGCCAGCACCGGCAGCCGCGGCGGCGGCAGGCACAGCGTGTCGTCCTCCCACCACAGGACGCTCGCGGTGGCCGCCTCCAACACCGCGCCGGAGGGCGCGACCAGCACCGCCTCCGTCGCGCCCGCGTCGGACGCCCGGCGGCGCACCCGGGCCAGCGCGTCGAGGTCGGGCCCCTTGCGGCGCGGCATGGTCCGCGGATCGGGCTGGCCCGCGGCCCAGACCCGGACGTCGGGCTCGAGCTGCGGGGCGTGGCGCAGCAGCAGCCGCAACTCCAGTGAGCCGGCGGTGAGTTCCACCCGGGGGAACCACTCGCCGGTCCGCGGCAGGGCGGCCGTCATGTCCCGCCAGAACTCCACCAGCCGGCGCAGCGGCGGACCGCTGCACTCGCCGCAGGCCCGCAGGAACCGCTCCCGGTGCCGCTCCAGACCGCGCACCCGGCCGTCGCGCACCAGCCACGAGTCCGCGACGAGCAGCCGTCCGCCGGCCTCCGCGGCGGGCGTCAGCCCCCCGGCCGGCGTCCACCCCGACAGCCCCTCCACCGCCGTCGCCCGCGTCATGGTCCGCGTCATCGCCCGTGTCATGGCCTGCGTCATCGCTGTTCCTCTCCGGACGTCCCGCTCAGTACTTGCCCGCGGCCGCCGGCGCCCCGCCGCGGGGCCCGTACGGCGCGTACTCCAGCCATGACCCGCACGAGGGCAGCACCGGTGCGAGGGCCGCCGCCGCCCGCTGCCGGAGCCGTACCGTCCGGCGTCGGGGGCGCAGATGCTCCAGCGCGAGCCCGGCGGCGGCGCTGTTGAACAGCCCCGCCTCCCGGCGCGTCCCGGCGAACTCCTCCACGGCCCGCTCCGTGCCCGCGGCGACGGCGGCGGCCGCCGCCACCGCGTCGGCGATCCCGCTGTTCATGCCGCGCGCCCCGAACGGCGGGAACAGGTGCGCGGCCTCGCCGACCAGCAGCACCCGCCGGTGCGGATCGGTGAACGACGCGGCGACCTTGCGCAGGAAGCGGTACGTCGACACCCACAGGATCCGGTCGTCGTACCCCTCGCCGACGATCGCCGGCAGCCACTGCCGTACGGCCTGCTCGGTGCCGAAGTCCTCCTGGGCGTCGTCGTCGCGGCACTGCAGGTCGACCTGGAAGCCCCCGGTGAACGGCACCCGCATCACGCTGCGTCCGCCCACCCCCGGATGCTCGTAGTGGAAGACGCGTTCCAGCGGCAGCTCGGCGCCGGGCACGTCGGCCACGTCCACGACGACGTGGAAGCCCTCGCCGCGCACGCCCTCCATGGCGATGCCCAGCGCGCGCCGGACCGCCGAGCGGGCCCCGTCGGCGGCGACGACGTGTCCGGCGTGCCACTCCCGCCCGTCCTCGCCGCTCAGCACGACCCCCTCCGGGGAGGTGCGCACCTGCGTGACGCCCGCCCCCCACACGAACTCGACCCCGGCCCGCACGCAGGCCGCGCGCAGGAACCGCTCGGTGTCCACCTGGCGCAGGCTGGTGAAGGGCGGCAGGGCCGTCGACGCGCCGGACCGGGGCGGGAACGTGCGGGCGTACACCTCGCGGCCCCGGTACAGGGTCCGCCGGGTGTGCCAGGTGCGCCCGTAGGAGGTGATCTCGGCGGCCAGTCCCGGCGCCGCCCCGTCGAGCAGCGCGAGGGTCTCGCGGTGCACGAACAGGGCGCGGCTGCCGGGCCGTTCGCGGTCCTCGGGGTCCGCCTCCAGCACCAGCGCCGGCAGCCCGTGCGCGCGCAGCGCGAGCGCCGCCGACAGCCCGACGGGGCCCGCCCCCACGACGACGGCCGGGTTCACGCGGGCACGCTCCGCGGCGTCCCGGTCAGCATGCGGGTGATCTCCACCCGCTTCACCTTCCAGGTCGCCGTCATCGGCAGCTCCTCGAACCGCCACTGCCGGGGCTCGGCCATCGCGGGCAGATCGGCCGTGGCCGCCCGCCAGCGCCCCGGATCGAGCGGACGCTCGCCCCGCACGCACACCACCGGCACCGGCTCACGGTCCGCGCCGGGCACGATGACCACCTCGCGCAGTTCCTCCAGACGCTCCATCAGCGTGTCCTCGACCTCCAGGCTGCTGTGCACGGCGTCGATCCGGTCGATCTCACGGTCGATCAGACGCAGCGCGCCCAGCCGGTTCAGGACGCCCATGTCGCCCATCTGCCACCAGCCGTCGTCGAGCTGGCGCTCGTACTGCGCCCGCGCGCCCAGGTAGGTGAGGATGCGTCCACGGGTGCGCGCCTCGATGCGGCCGGGCGTGCCGGGCGCGACCGGCCGGCCGTCGGCGTCGGTGATCCGCAGCCGGGTGAAGCCGGGGATGCCCGTGCCGACCCGGCGGCCGTCCGCCCGCTGCGCGCTGCGCCGGGTGAACCACTGGACCGCGACCGGCCCGGTCTCGCTCTGCCCGTACAGCTGGACCAGCCAGGGCGCACGCCGTTTCGACGCGTCCAGCAGCCGGCGCACGGTGCGCGGGTGGATCGCGTCGAACGTGGAGCCGTACGACTTCACCCGGGACAGCGGGGCGCCGGGCGCGTCGGCCAGCTCCTCCCAGAGCACGAACGTGTTGGGGTGGGTCTCGACGATGCCGGGCCGGTGGCGGACGAGCAGCGGCCGTACGGCGGCCGGGTCCGGGTCGGTGATCAGCACCAGCGGGCTGCCGAAGTGCAGCAGGACGCCGAGCAGGTGGTAGAAGCGCGAGTGCACGAACGACATGTGCAGCGCGGCCGTCTCGCCGCGGGTGGGCCAGCCCATGGCCTGCTGCGGGACCAGCCGGTTCCACATGGTGTTCGGGCAGTGCACCGCCAGCTTGGGGACGCCGGTGGTGCCGGAGCTGTGGGTGATCAGCGCGGGCTCGCGGGGGTGCAGCCGCACGGGCGCGGGAGGCCCGTCGGCGGTGAACCCGCCCAGCAGCTCGGCGCCGGGCGCGTCGTCGACGGACAGCGTCCGCCGCACACGGACGTCGACGCCCTGCAGCGGCCCCTCCAGCTTGGCCCTGTCGGTGATCAGCCAGGGCTCCCGCAGCCGTTCCAGCAGCTGCCCGACGACCGGGCCCGCGAGGCCGGGGGAGAGCAGCACGGGGACCGCGCCGATACGGGAGACAGCGCAGGTCAGCAGGACGATGTCGACGTTGTCCGTCTTGTGCAGGGCCACCTGCTCGGAGGGCCGCACCCCGGCCGCCCACAGCCGGCCCGACAGCTCCTCGACCACGTCGGCGAGGACGGTGTAGTCGAGGTCGACGCCGAGGGAGGGGTGGGTGTCCAGCGGTCGGTCCAGGGTGACGAACACGGCGCCGTGCCGGTCGGCCGCCCGCCGGAACATGGGGCCCAGATAGAACCCGCGGTCGGCGAGCAGACGTTGCTGCGACATGTGACTGTTCCTTTCGGCCGTGCGGCGGGGACCCGAGGGGGTCACCACGCCCCCTGGCGGACCAGGTGGCGGCGGAGCTTTCCGGTGGGGGTGCGGGGCAGGGACGTCACGAAGCTGACGCTCCTGGGCACCTTGAAGGCGGCGAGACGCTCGCGCGCCAGGGTGAGGAGGTCCTCCTCGAGACCGGCGGAGACCGGACCGGCCGGGACGACGAAGGCGCGCAGCCGGCTGGAGCCGCGCCCGTCGGTGACGGCGGCGACCGCGACCTCGCGCACCCCCGGGCGGGTCCGCAGCACGGCCTCCACCTCCAGCGGGGAGACGGTGATCCCGCCGACCATCTCCATGTCGTCGGTGCGGCCCAGATGCCGGTAGGCGCCGTCCGGCTCGCGCCGGGCCCGGTCGTGGGTGGCCAGCCAGCCGCCGACCAGGGTGCGCCCGGTCTCCTCCGGCCGGTTCAGATAGCCGGACGTCAGCGTCGGCCCGCGCACCCACATCTCCCCTTCCGCGCCGTCCGGCACCGGCCGCCCGGCCCGGTCGCGCAGCTCCACCTCGAACCCGGGCACGGGGCGCCCGACGGTGCCGGGACGGTCGTGGCCGAGGCTGTTGGCGCAGAAGGCATGACCGGCCTCGGTGGAGCCGATCTGTTCCAGCACGGGCGCGCCGAGCAGTTCGGCGACCCGGCCGCCGAGCCCGTCCGGCAGACCCTCGCCGGCCGACACCGCGGCGCGCACCGAGGCGAAGCAGGCGCCGTGGCCGCTGCCCCGGTCGGCGACCAGCGCCGCGTACGCCGACGGCACCGAGTACAGGAGGGTGACCCGGTGCCGGGCGACGAGCTCGTCGACGGCGGCGGGCGTGGGACGCCGGTCCACCAGGACGGCGGACGACCCGGAGAAGAGGGGGAAGGCGAAGGCGTTGCCGAAGCCGTACGCGAAGTACAGCTTCGACACCGACAGGGTGACGTCGTCCTCGGTGATCCCGAGCAGCCGCCGGCCGATCAGGTCGTGGTAGGTCTTCGGGTCGCCGTGCGCGTGCACGACGCCCTTCGGACGGCCCGTGGTGCCGGAGGTGTACTGCACGTACAGCGGCGTATGGGCGTCGACCGGGTGGACGGCGGCGGGCTCGGCGGCGGGGGCCAGCGCGAGGAGCTCGTCGGCGCCGAGCCGCGCCCGCCCGGCGAAGCCGTCGGCCGGCCCCGGCCCCGTCAGGCAGAGCACGGCCTCGGTGTCCTCGGCCATGAACGCGTGCTCGGCGGCGGGCAGTTCGGGGTTGACCAGGACGGCGACGGCGCCGAGCCGGGCCACGCCGAGGAAGGCCGCGATCCAGGCCACCGAGTCGGGCAGCGCGAGCACCACCCGGTCGCCGGGCCGCACTCCGTGGTCCGCGAGCACCCTCGCCGTCCGCGCCCCGAGGTCGTGCACCTCGCCGTGGGTCCAGCGCCGGTGCCCCTGGTGGAACGCGGCCCGCCCGGCCCAGCCCCGCCGTTCGGCGAGGTCGGCCAGCTGCCCGGCGAGGTTGCCGGGGGCGTCGGCGGGCCGCCTCGGCCGGGGCACGCCCGAGGCGCGGGCCGCCGGCGCGGCGGGTGACGGCGGTGCGGCGGCGGGCGCCTGAGTGAGCGGGGAAGCCGCCATGGGTCGCTGCGTCGTCATCGGGAGGCCTCCTCGGCGGTGGCGGGGCCCGGGTGCGGGGCCGCCGCGCCGCCCTCGGCGTCCTCCCGCAGGGCCCGCATCTGCGCGGCCGTCTTCAGCAGCATCTCGTCGTACTCGGCGACCGGATCGGAGTCGAGGACGATCGCGCCCCCCGCCCCGAGCTGCATCGAACCGCCCGCGAGGACCGCGGTGCGGATGACGATGTTCAGGTCCGCGCCGCCGCTGCAGCCCAGATAGCCGAGCGCGCCCGCGTACACGCCGCGCGCCTCGGTCTCCAGCTCGTCGATGATCTCCATCGTGCGCAGCTTCGGCGCGCCCGTCATCGAGCCGCCGGGGAAGCAGGCGCGTACGCAGTCCACCGCGTCAGTACCCTCGCGCAGCCGTCCCTCCACGGTGGAGACGAGCTGGTGCACGGTCGCGTACGTCTCGGCGGCCATGAGCCGCGAGACACGCACGGTGCCGGTCCGGCACACCCGTCCCAGGTCGTTGCGGAGCAGGTCGACGATCATCAGGTTCTCGGCGCGCGTCTTGGCGTCGGCCGCCAGCGCGTCGCGCAGCCGGGCGTCCTCCAGCGGGTCGGCGCCGCGCGGCGCGGTGCCCTTGATGGGCTTGGCCTCGGCGATCCCGTCCCGGGTGATCCGCAGGAACCGCTCCGGCGAGGAGCCCGCCACGTCGAGGTCGCCGAATCGCAGGAAGGCGGCGTAGGGGGCGGGGTTGACGCGGCGCAGCGTCCGGTAGAAGGCGAGCGCGTCGGCCGGTGCGGGTAACCGGGCGGCGTCGGTCAGGCAGACCTCGTAGCTGACGCCCTCGGCGAGCGCCCGCCGGCAGGCGGCGATGTCCGCCAGGTAGGTCTCGCGGTCCCGCACCAGCCAGGGCTCGGCGGCCGCGCGGTCCGCCTCCGCCGACGCCCCGGGGGCCGGGGACGGCGCCCGGTCGGCCTCCGCGGGCAGCGAGGTCAGCCGGGTCAGCGTGCTCTCGAGCCAGTCGGCGGCCTCGAGGGCGGCCTGCGGGGTGTCCTCGGCCAGGCAGACGGCGTAGGTGAAGCCCTCCTGGTGGTCCACCGCGATCAGCCGGTCGGCGAACAGCCAGCAGGCGTCCGGGACGGCGGAGCGGTGCCGGTTCGGGGAGCCGCAGTCGGCCTTCGTCTCGTAGCCGAAGTAGCCGACGTAGCCGCCGGTGAAGTCGAAGGGCAGCCCGGTGGCGTCGACCCGGCGGCCGGCGAGCTGCCGCTTGAGGTAGTCGAAGACGCTCGCCCGGACCTTGCGCGTCGGCCGCCCAGGGCGCTCGATCTCGCAGCGCCCGGCCTCGACGTCGTAGCGGACGAACTCGGAGAGCGGACCGCTGCCGTCGCCGAAGAACGAGAAGCGGGACAGGCCGGGCTCGACACGGGAGCTGTCCAGCCAGAACGCGCGGGGCGAGTCGGCGTACAGCCGGGTGAACGCGGCCTCCGCGTCGATCGCCTCGGCGATGCGGCGGGTGTGCAGCCGGTAGGCGGGCCCGCTCGCCCGGCGCGGGCCGGGGACGGTCACCCTCTGCCGCGGCATCGCGGCCTCCGAGGGCGGGACCGCGGTGTTCTTCGTCCGCGTCTTGCGGGCCCGCTCGGCCGTGAGGTTGCGGAAGTTCACCAGCATCCGGTGGCCGTACTGGGTGAGCACCGACTCCGGGTGGAACTGCACGCCCCACAGCGGCCTTTCGCGGTGCCGCAGACCCATCAGGACGCCGTCCTCCGACCACGCCGTGGCTTCCAGGGAGTCGGGCAGCGGCTCGCGCACGGCCAGCGAGTGGTAGCGCACGGCGGTGAAGTTCTGGGGCAGCCCCTGGAACAGGTCCCGCTCGTCGTGCCGGACGGCCGACAGATGCCCGTGCCGGGGCTCCGGGGCGGCCGACACCTGGGCGCCCTCCCCGAGGGCGATGCCCTGGTGGCCGAGGCAGACGCCGAGCACCGGCAGGGGGGACTCGGCCAGCACACGGGCGCTGATGCCGAAGTCACGCGCCTTCGCCGGATGCCCGGGACCCGGCGACACCACCACGTTGTCGAACGCCGCGAGGTCGGGGACGGCGTCCGCCGGGGCGTCGTTGAGGACCACCACCGGCTCCTCGCCGTTGACCTCGGCGATCAGCTGGAAAAGGTTGTACGTGTACGAGTCGTAATTGTCGATGAGCAGGGTTTTCACCCGCTCACCTCCCTAGGGTCGTTCTCTGGCCTACGCGGTGCGTTTGTGGCGACCGCGGAGCGCCTGGAGCGGTGGATACAGCCATTTCTTGAAGAAACGCTGGAGGCGGGGCATCAGAATCCAGGTGACGAGGGCCGTCACGCACAGACACAACAGCAGCGTGCGGACGAAAGGATTCAGTCCGCCGAGATAAGGAAGCACGATCAGATTGAAAAGGAGCACCGGCGGGAAAACGGCGCTCATATTCACGAACCACAACTTCCATTTCGACGGAGGACCCGGCGGGGCGGGCGGCTTCGGCGCGGGAGCCTGGGCGTCGAACCACGCCTTGGAGCCCTGCACGCTCCGCCGACCTGTCTGCCGGGCGACGCCCTGAGTCCGGGCGTCCCACCGCAACCGGGCGGCTGAGTCCTCCCAGGCGCGTGCCGCACCCTCACTGACGAAGCGATAGACCACATGCCATTCCGCCCCTTCGTCGACGAGCACACCACCTCCCAGGAATCCGGGCTGCTGTGCGCTCGCGCCCAGCATGCCCCATCCCCAGGAATGAAAGTCGGCCTCTCGGCCCGGCACCACGTGATAAGCGGCGGTGACGGTGACGGGATTACTGGTCACACCGTCGAGTACGCGTCAGAGAGCGCTTGCGTTCACAGGTTCTCCAAACTTTTCCAACTGTCACCCGACGTCCGAAAAGGGGCTTACGGCTGGTCTCGTCCGGCCTGGGGACGGAATCGAGGAGAGGAAGCGCGGCCGTGCGTCCGCCCGATCGCCTCGGTCGCCGGAGAAGCGGCCCAGGTCAGCGGACGTCCTCATTCCGGAGGGGCGGCGGGGGCCGTCGTTTCCGGCGCCTCCCCGAACCGGGCGAGCGCCAACGCGCCCGCGACGGCGACCGCGAAGCCCAGCACCGCCAGCCACGCCAGCCCCTCCCGGGTGCGGTCGCCCAGCCACACCACGCCCACCAGCGCCGGCCAGACCGTCTCCCCGATCACCATCCCCGCCGTGGCCGTCGTCACCGACCCCCGCTGCAGGGCCGTGGTGAGCAACAGGAACGCGGCCCCGCCGCCCAGCAGCAGCGCGTACAGGGCCGGATCGGTCAGCAGGGCCACGGGGGACATCGAGTCGATCAACCGCACCGCCACCTCCACCACCCCGAACCCGAACCCCGCGCCCAGGCCCAGCACCAGCGCCCGCCCCCGCTCCGGCAGCCGTCCGCCGGCCAGCCCCAGCAACAGCATCGCGACCGCCGCGCCGAGCATCGCCCACGGCAGAGCCGCCGGCCCGCTCTCCTCGCCCTCCGCGCCGGAGGCCAGCCCCAGCATCGCCAGTCCCGCGCACACCACCGCCACGGCCGCCCACTCGACCCGGCTCAGCCGCACGTGCAGCAGCCGCGCGGCGACCACCGCCGTCACCGCGAGGCTCGACGCGAGGGCCGCCCCCACGGCGTAGATCGGCACCGACCGCAGCGCGACGATCTGGAAGACGAACCCCAGCCCGTCAAGGCCCAACCCGGCCAGATAGCGCCACTGCCGCACGGCCCGCAGCAGCAGCGCCGCGTCCCCGCCGCGGCCGCCCCCCGCGCCCCCCTCGGCGGCCGCCGCCCGCGCCGCCATCGCCTGCAACACCGTGGCGGCGCCGAAGCAGACCGCCGCGCCGAGCGCGCACACCATTCCCAAGAGCACGAAACGGACTGTAGGGGAGCGCGCCGCCGCCGCAGGGCCGCCCGGGCCGCCTTGGGGCGCTGTCACCCCGGTGTCTAGGCTGTCGACCGGAAATCGCCGTAGGGGCGATGCGACCAGGGGGAGACACGGACATGGCGGAAACGCGTCGACGACTTCGTTCGGGCACGGTCGTGCTCGGAGGCGTGGGGCTGCTCGCCACCGCCCTCACCGCCTGCTCCTCCGACCCCGACAAGCGCTGCGTCGACCGCGACAGCTACACCCTCGCCAAGGGCTACAAGGTCGTCGCCGACAAGAACTGCAAGTCCGCCAAGAGCACGTCCAACGGCGTCTGGTACTACGGCGGCGAGAAGAAGGGCTCCTGGGTCGACGGCGGCTCCCTTAGCAAGCCGGGCAAGGGGTCCGGCGGCTCGAGCGGTTCGAGCAGCAGCGGCGGCGGCAGCGGCAGCGGCGGCGTCGACCGCGGCGGCTTCGGCGGGGACGGCGACGGCGGCAGCCACAAGGGCGGCTCCGGCGGCTGAGCGACCCGGCGACCCCGCGACCGGACGACCGACCGGCTGAACAGGACACCGTCACCCATGCGACGTCACACCGTCGAGCCCCGCCCCGGCTGGCAGCAGACCGTCGAGGCACAGGGCCTCGTCTACCCCCTCACCCGTCACCCCGACGGCAGTCTGCGCCCCTACTGGGACGAGAGCGCCTACTACTCCTTCACCCTCGACGAGGTCGAGGCGCTGGAGGAGACCGTCGAGGAGCTGCACGCCCTGTGCCTGGACGCCGCCGCGCACCTGGTGGACGCCGACCGCCTCGCCGACCTCGGCATCACCGACCCGCGGATCGCGGCGGCGGTCGCCGACGCCTGGCGCCGGCGCGCCGAACTCCCCTCCGTCTACGGGCGCTTCGACCTGCGCTACGACGGGAGCGGCCCGGCGAAGCTCCTGGAGTACAACGCCGACACCCCCACCTCCCTCGTCGAGGCCGCCTCCCCCCAGTGGTTCTGGATGGAGGACCGCTTCCCCGGCGCCGACCAGTGGAACTCGCTGCACGAGCGCCTCGTCGCCGCCTGGAAGAAGCAGGCCGCGCTGCTCCCGCCCGGCAACCCCCTCTACTTCGCGCACTCCTCGGCCGACGAGCTCGGCGAGGACCTCATGACGGTCGCCTACCTCAAGGAGACCGCCGAACAGGCCGGCCTGGACACCGACTGGATCTCCATGGAGGAGATCGGCTGGGACCCGCTGTCCGGCCGCTTCGTCGACGGACGACTCCGCTTCATCCGCAGCTGCTTCAAGCTCTACCCCTGGGAATGGCTCAGCACCGACCGCTTCGCCGGCCACGTCCTCGACACCCTCGACAACGGCGGCGGCACCGGCAGCACCCTGTGGATCGAGCCCGCCTGGAAGATGCTCCTCAGCAACAAGGCGCTGCTCGCCGTCCTGTGGGAGCTGAACCCCGGCCACCCCCACCTGCTGCCGGCGTACCTCGACGGCCCGCGAGAGCTCGCGGCGACCACCGGCTACGTCGCCAAGCCGCTGCTGGGCCGCGAGGGGGCCGGCGTCACGATCCACGAGAAGGGCGCCGATCCCGTCGTCCGCGACGACGAGCCCTGCTGCTACCAGCAGCTCGCCCCGCTCCCCGCCTTCGACGGCAACCACGTCGTCCTCGGCGCGTGGGTCGTGGACGGGGAGTCCGCCGGCCTCGGCATCCGCGAGTCCGCCGGCCTGATCACGGACGAGTACGCCCGCTTCGTCCCGCACGTGATCCTGTGATCCGCACCCGGTAGGCTGGCGAGCGGGCCGTGACTGGCGCGCTGGGATGGGACGGACCATCGGGGAGCGGCCCGTGAGCAGTGACAGTGCCGTGCGCCTGGGCCGAACCGAACTCGCCGTACGCCACGTCCGGAGGTCCCGATGCCCGAGAATTCCGCACCCCCGTCCACCGAGTCCGCCGCGTTCCGCGCCGCCCTCGACGTCGTCCGCGCGGTCGAGCCGCGCGTCGCCGACGCCATCGGCCAGGAGCTCGCCGACCAGCGCGAGATGCTCAAGCTGATCGCCTCGGAGAACTACGCCTCCCCGGCCACCCTCCTCGCGATGGGCAACTGGTTCAGCGACAAGTACGCCGAGGGCACCGCCGGCCGCCGCTTCTACGCCGGCTGCCGCAACGTGGACACCGTCGAGTCGCTCGCCGCCGAGCACGCCCGCGAGCTCTTCGGCGCCCGTCACGCCTACGTGCAGCCGCACTCCGGCATCGACGCCAACCTCGTCGCCTTCTGGGCCGTCCTCGCCGACCGGGTCGAGGCCCCCTTCCTGGAGAAGACCGGCGCCCGCCAGGTCAACGACCTCTCCGAGGCCGACTGGGCCGAGCTGCGCCAGGCCTTCGGCAACCAGCGCATGCTCGGCATGTCCCTGGACGCCGGCGGCCACCTCACGCACGGCTTCCGCCCGAACATCTCCGGCAAGATGTTCGACCAGCGCTCCTACGGCACGGACCCCGCGACCGGCCTCATCGACTACGACGCGCTGCGCACGACGGCCCGCGAGTTCAAGCCCATGATCATCGTCGCGGGATACTCGGCGTACCCCCGTCTGGTGAACTTCCGGATCATGCGGGAGATCGCCGACGAGGTCGGCGCGACCCTCATGGTCGACATGGCGCACTTCGCGGGCCTGGTCGCCGGCAAGGTGCTGACCGGCGACTACGACCCGGTCCCGCACGCCCAGATCGTCACCACGACCACCCACAAGTCGCTGCGCGGCCCGCGCGGCGGCATGGTCCTGTGCGACGACTCCCTCAAGGACCAGGTCGACCGCGGCTGCCCGATGGTCCTCGGCGGCCCGCTCCCGCACGTCATGGCCGCCAAGGCCGTCGCCCTCGCCGAGGCCCGGCAGCCCGCCTTCCAGGACTACGCCCAGCGCATCGTCGACAACGCGCGCGCCCTCGCCGAAGGCCTGACGCGGCGCGGCGCGACCCTGGTCACCGGCGGCACCGACAACCACCTGAACCTGATCGACGTCGCCTCCTCCTACGGCCTCACCGGCCGGCAGGCCGAGGCCGCGCTGCTCGACTCGGGCATCGTCACCAACCGCAACGCCATCCCGGCCGACCCGAACGGCGCCTGGTACACGTCCGGCATCCGCATCGGCACCCCCGCGCTGACCACCCGCGGCCTCGGCACGGCGGAGATGGACGAGGTCGCGGCCCTCATCGACCGGGTCCTCACCGCAGCCGAGCCGGGCGTCACGAAGTCGGGCGCGCCGTCGAAGGCCTCCCACGTCCTGGACGGGAAGATCGCGGACGAGATCTCCCGCCGGGCGACCGACCTGGTCGCGGGCTTCCCGCTGTACCCGGAGATCGACCTCGGCTGACCCGCCGGCGTCCCGGGCGGCCGCGCGAGCCGCCCGGGACCCGTTCCGGGTGGTCTCCGCGCTCTGAGACAATAGGGGGCATGGCCTCTGACCGACCCCGTGTGCTCTCCGGAATCCAGCCCACCGCAGGCTCGTTCCACCTCGGCAACTACCTCGGCGCCGTCCGCCAGTGGGTGGCCCTGCAGGAGTCCCACGACGCCTTCTACATGGTCGTCGACCTGCACGCGATCACGGTCCCGCAGGACCCGAAGGAGCTCGGCGCGAACACGCGGCTGGCCGCCGCCCAGCTCCTCGCGGCCGGTCTGGACCCCGAGCGATGCACGCTGTTCGTCCAGAGCCACGTCCCCGAGCACGCGCAGCTCGCCTGGGTGATGAACTGCCTCACCGGCTTCGGCGAGGCCAGCCGGATGACGCAGTTCAAGGACAAGTCCGCCCGGCAGGGCGCCGACCGCGCGAGCGTCGGCCTCTTCACGTACCCGATCCTCCAGGTCGCCGACATCCTGCTCTACCAGGCCCACGAGGTCCCGGTCGGCGAGGACCAGCGCCAGCACATCGAGCTCACCCGCGACCTCGCCGAGCGCTTCAACGGCCGCTACGGCGAGACCTTCACGATCCCGAAGCCGTACATCCTGCGCGAGACCGCGAAGATCTACGACCTCCAGGACCCGTCGATCAAGATGAGCAAGTCGGCGTCCACGCCGAAGGGCCTCATCAACCTCCTCGACGAGCCGAAGACCACCGCCAAGAAGGTCAGGAGCGCGGTCACCGACACCGACACGGTCATCCGCTACGACGCCGAGGACAAGCCGGGCGTCAGCAACCTGCTCACGATCCTGTCCACGCTGACCGGCCGCAGCGTCCCCGAGCTGGAGAACAGCTACGAGGGCAAGCTCTACGGCGCGCTCAAGACGGACCTCGCCGACGTCGTCGTCGACTTCGTGACGCCGTTCCGGGACCGCACCCAGCAGTACCTGGACGACCCCGAGACGCTCGACTCGATCCTCGCCAAGGGCGCCGAGAAGGCCCGCGCCGTGGCCGCCGAGACGCTGTCGCGGACGTACGAGCGGATGGGCTTCCTGCCCGCGAAGCACTGAAGGCGCTCCGAAGCACTCGGGGCGCACCGCACACATGTTCCTCGGGGCAGAGCGCTGCACATCACTCTGTCTGCGCCTGCCCAGAGCACAGCGGCAGTCGTACAGTCGATAGCCGTACGACTGAGTACGAACCCGGCACCACACCCCGCCATCGCGACATGACGACAGGAGAAGACGTGGGGACCGTAACGATCGGCGTGTCGATCGCGGTCCCGGAGCCTCACGGCAGCCTGCTCCAGGAGCGGCGCACAGGCTTCGGCGACGCCGCGGCTCACGGCATCCCCACCCACGTCACACTCCTGCCGCCGACCGAGATCGACGCGGGCGCGCTGCCGGCCGTCGAGGCGCATCTCACCGAGGTCGCGGCGGCCGGCCGACCCTTCCCGATGCGGCTGTCCGGCACCGGGACGTTCCGGCCGCTGTCGCCGGTGGTCTACCTGAGGGTCGTTCAGGGCGCGGAGACCTGCGCCCGGCTCCAGCAGCTCATCCGGGACGCCTCCGGGCCTCTGGTGCGTGAGCTGCAGTTCCCGTACCACCCGCACGTCACCGTCGCGCACGGCATCGACGAGGCCGCGATGGACCGGGCCTTCCAGGAGCTCGCCGGCTACGAGGCCGAGTGGCCCTGCACCGGCTTCGCCCTCGCCGAACAGGGCGCCGACGGCGTCTGGCGCAAGCTTCGCGAGTATCCCTTCGGCGGCACGGTGGTGCCCCCGCAGGCCGCCCACGTCGACCGGGGCTCCCTGCCGGCGCGCTGAGCCCCGGCCGACCGGTTCACAGCGGCAGCCGCCGGAACAGTCCCCGCGGCAGGTGGCGCAGGAGGGACATCACCGGGCGCAGAGTCCCGGGCGCCCACACCGTCTCCGAGCCGCGCCGCAGTCCCAGTTCGACGGCCGTGGCGACCGCCTCCGGGGTGGTCGTCGGCGGCGTCTGCGCCCGCCCGGCCGTCCCCTTCGTCCGCACGAACCCGGGCCGCACGACCATGACGTGGACGCCGGTGCCGTGCAGGGCGTCGCCCAGGCCCTGGGCGAAGGCGTCGAGGCCGGCCTTGCTGGAGCCGTAGATGAAGTCCGAACGGCGGGCCCGCTCGGCGGCGACCGAGGAGAACACGACCAGTGAGCCGTGTCCCTGCGTCTGCAGTGCCTGTGCGGCGATCAGACCGGCCGACACCGCCCCCGTGTAGTTGGTCTGCGCGACGCGCACCGCGGCCGCCGGCTCGCGCTCGTCGTTCGCCTGGTCGCCGAGGACGCCGAAGGCGAGCAGCACCAGATCGACGCCGCCCTCGGCGAACACCTTCCCGAGGGCGCTCTCGTGGGACTCCGGTTCCAGCGCGTCGAACGGCACGGTGTGGACGTCCGCCCCCAGCAGCCGCAGCTTCGTCGCGGCCGACTCCAGCGCCGGGGACGGCCGCCCGGCCAGCCACACCGTGCGGGTGCGGCGGGCGATCAGCCGGCGCGCGGTGGCCAGGGCGATCTCCGATGTGCCGCCGAGGACGAGCAGGGACTGGGGGAGGCCGGAGGCGTCCTTCATACGGGCTCCTGAGGAACGGTGCCGGGAACGGTCTCGGCAGGCATCCCGGCGACCGTATCGCCCCTTCTCGGGCGACTGGCTGTGAAACGTGACGATCATCCCCGAAATGGCCGATCGGCGGGCTGTCGCCCGAATTGCCGGCCCCCGGTTGCGGTGTCCGCGCGCTTGTGCCCGGCCCTCCCGGCGTCATCCGTCGTGAGCAGGGCAGAGTGGGCTCATGGACTGGCTCAGAAAGCTGCCGTGGATCGGGCCGGCGGTCGCGCGCCTCATGGCCACGCACGCATGGCGGTCGTACGAGCGCCTGGACCGCGTGAAGTGGACGCGGCTCGCCGCCGCGATGACCTTCGTCAGCTTCGTGGCGCTCTTCCCGCTGCTCACCGTGGCCGCGGCCGTCGCCGCCGCCACGCTGACCGAGTCCCGGCAGCAGGAGCTCCAGGACAAGATCGCCGACCAGGTCCCCGGCATCTCCGACCAGATCGACGTCCACGGCCTGGTCGAGAACGCCGGCACGGTCGGGTCCATCGCCGGCGCCGTCCTGTTGCTGACCGGCATCGGCTGGGTCGGGCAGATGCGGGACTGTCTGCGCGCGGTGTGGGAGCTGCCCGACAAGGACGAGAACCCGGTCCTCGCCAAGGTGAAGGACGCCGGCGTCCTCGTCGGGCTCGGCGGGGCGGTGCTGCTCACCCTCGCCATCTCCACCGTCGCCTCGGCGCTGGTCGGCTGGATCACCGACGAGCTCGGCATCGACCAGGCCGGCTGGGGCAGCCTCCTGCTGCGGTCCGCCGCGTTCGCCGTCGCCGTCCTCGCCGACTTCCTGCTGCTCCTGTACGTCCTCACCCTGCTGCCGGGCGTCGAACCGGGCCGCCGCCGACTCGTCGTCGCCGCGTTCATCGGCGCCGTCGGCTTCGAGCTGCTGAAGCTGCTGCTGAGCGGCTACATGCAGGGCGTGGCCGCGAAGAGCATGTACGGCGCGTTCGGCGTGCCCATCGCCCTGCTGCTGTGGATCAACTTCACCGCGAAGCTGGTCCTGTACTGCGCCGCCTGGACGGCGACCGGCAGCGCACCCGACGAGCCCGGCGACATCGACGTCAGCGACGACGTCGTACCAGGTCCGGCAGCGGCCAGCGGCGGTTGACCAGCCACGCGCCGCCCGCGAGCAGCACCAGCAGACCGCCGGTGATCCCCAGTGCGATCCACATGCCGCCCGAGCCGGAGCCCGCCACCGCGCCCGCCACCGCCTTCCCCGACGCGTTGCCCGCGCCGCCCGCCTGACCGGCCCCCGCGGACGAGGACGGGTTCGCGCCGGGCTGGGCGCTCGGCTGCGCGGCGTTCCTCGGCGCGACCAGCTCGCCCACCGGCTTCACCTTGCCGGCCGCCTGGAAGCCCCAGTCGAACAGGGCGGCCGTCTCCTTGTAGACCTCGTTGTGGTCGGGCTTCTCCGGGTTCATGACCGTGACCAGCAGCACCTTGCCGTTGCGCTCGGCGACGCCGGTGAAGGTGGCGCCCGCGTTGGTGGTGTTGCCGTTCTTGACGCCCGCGATGCCGGGGTACTGGGAGATGTCGTAGTCGCCGCTGAGCAGCCGGTTGGTGTTCTGGATCTCGAAGGTCCCGCGGCTGGGCTTGCCCTTCTTGTTCTTCGTCGTCGCGCCGGGGAACTTGGCCGAGACGGTCGAGCAGTACTCCCGGAAGTCCTTCTTCTGCAGGCCCGAACGGGCGAACAGCGTCAGGTCGTACGCCGAGGAGACCTGGCCGGGCGCGTCGTAGCCGTCCGGGGAGACGACATGGGTGTCGAGGGCCTGCAGTTCGCCCGCGTGGTCGTTCATCTGGGAGACCGTGGCGGCGACGCCGCCGTTCATCGCGGACAGGACGTGCACGGCGTCGTTGCCCGACCGCAGGAAGACGCCGAGCCACAGGTCGTGGACCGTGTACGTCTCGCCTTCCTTTATGCCGACGAGGCTGGAGCCGGAGCCGATGCCGGCCAGGTCCTTCGGGTCGACCTTGTGCACGGTGGCCCGGGGGAAACGCGGCAGCACGGTGTCGGCGAACAGCATCTTCATCGTGCTCGCCGGGGGCAGCCGCCAGTGCGCGTTGTGCGATGCCAGCACATCGCCCGACTCGGCGTCCGCGACGATCCACGACCGCGCCGTGAGGTTCTTCGGCAGCACCGGCGCGCCGCCCGCGATCGTCACCTGGGTGCCGGCCTGCCCGAGCCGCGCGCCGCCCACGGTCGACATCTTCGCCGGCGGGGTGACCGAGGGAGAGGCGGACGCCGAGGCCCCCTTCGACGCGCCGGCGGACGGCGACGCCGACGCGGAGGCGGGCGGCGACGCCGCAGGCGAACGGGGCGTCGACGGGGGCGGGATCGGCACGGCGAGCGAGGCGGGCGTGGTCAGCGCGAGGGCCGCGAGGGTCGCGGAGGTGACCAGCAGGGAGCGCCTGACGGTCTGCTTCATGGGTGCGGGCACGACGCAGAACGTACCCGGCCCGCGACGCGAAGTCCCGCTCCGCTCCCCACCCCGGTCACGGAACAGGACACCGGGCGGCGATACTGAACGCATGACGCTCAGCCGCCGCCTCTCCTGGTTCCTGCTCGCCTTCGGGGTGTGGAGCTGGATCATCTGGGTCACTTTCGTCAAGAACCTGGTCAAGGACAGCAGCGGGCTCGCGTTCGAGGACGGCGACCCCACCGCGTACTTCTGGGTGCATCTCACGCTGGCCGTCGTGTCCTTCGTATTGGGGACGGTCGTCGGGGCCATCGGGTTGCGTGGTCTGCGCGCACTGGGCCGGACGTCGTAGCCATGGTGATCGTTTTCGCGCTCGTCGCCCTGACCGTCCTGGTCACGGCCAACTGGTACCTGTGGCGCCGGCTGTTCCGCGACACCACCCGCGGCCCCGGCTGGGCCCGCCGCGGCGGCGCCGTCCTCATCGCCGGCGGCTGGGCGCTCGCCTTCGGCGCCCTGGTCGCCGAGCGGGCCGGCGCCCCCTTCTGGCTCCAGCGCGTCCTCGCCTGGCCGGGCTTCCTGTGGCTGGCCCTGTCCGTCTACCTGCTGCTGGGCGTCGTCGCGGGCGAGGCCGTACGGCCGCTGCTGCGCCGCCGCCTGGAGAAGCGGGCGCGCGCCGGGGAACCGGCCGGGACGTCCGCGGGCGACCCGCTGCCGGACCCGGTCCCGGTGGGCGCGCCCGGCGCCGAGCGGTCCGGCTCGGGGAAGGCGCCGGGTGCGGGCACGTCGGGTGCGGGCACGTCGGGTCAGGGGAAGCCGGGTGCAGGAGAGTCCGGGGCGGCGAAGTCCGAGCCGGGACAGCCGGGCCCGGAGCCGTCCGGTACCCGGCGGCCGGCGTCCGGGCGGTCGGCTGCCGCGGAGCCGGGAGCGGGCGAGCCGGACGCCGGGCCGCCCTCGCCGTCCCGTCGGGTGTTCGTCTCGCGGGTGGTGGCCGGAGCGGCGGCCGCGGCCGCGGCGGGGACCGTCGGCTACGGCACCTACGGCGTGCTGCGCGGACCCCGGGTCAAGCGGGTGACCGTCCCGCTCGCCAAGCTGCCGCGGGCCGCCCACGGCTACCGGATCGCGGTGGTCAGCGACGTCCACCTGGGCCCGGTGCTGGGCCGCGGCTTCGCCCAGAAGGTCGTGGACACGATCAACGCGACGCAGCCCGACCTGATCGCGGTCGTCGGCGACCTCGTCGACGGCAGCGTCAAGGACCTCGGGCCCGCGGCCGCCCCGCTCTCCCGGCTGAAGGCCCGGCACGGCAGCTACTTCGTCACCGGCAACCACGAGTACTTCTCCGGCGCCGCGAGCTGGGTCGAGGAGGTGCGCCGGCTCGGCATCACCCCGCTGGAGAACGCCCGCACCGAGCTCGCCTGGTTCGACCTCGCCGGCGTCAACGACATCGCCGGCGAGAGCGAGGGACAGGGCCCCGACTTCGCCCGGGCCCTCGGCGGCCGCGACACCGCGCGCGCCTGTGTGCTCCTCGCCCACCAGCCGGTCCAGATCCACGACGCGATGCGTCACGGCGTCGACCTCCAGCTGTCCGGGCACACCCACGGCGGTCAGCTGTGGCCCGGCAACTTCGTCGCCGCCGCCGCGAATCCCACCCTGGCGGGACTGGAACGCCACGGCGACACCCAGCTGTACGTGTCCCGGGGCGCCGGCGCCTGGGGCCCGCCCACGCGGGTCGGCGCACCCTCCGACATCACCGTCGTCGAGCTGGCCTCCCGGCACGCCTGACGGGCGCCCGCCCAGGCCCGCGAACCGGCCCCTGAACCGGCCCCCGAACCGGCCCCCCAACCGGCCCCCGAACCGGCCCCCCACCCGGCCCCCGATCCAGTCCTGACGCTCCGTCTGATCCCTTGCGGGGAACCTGAGAAGAAGCTGTGAAACCCGGCTGAAACAGTGCGTCGGTAAGTCTTTTCTCATCTCGCCGGACAGCTCTTCCCCCGGTCGAAAGTCCTGTGGTTAGGTGAGCCCGCCGCCATGGGGAGCGGCGTTTTTCATGGACTGGGCCCGTCTGTCGGCCTGGGGAGGCAGGGCGCCACCATGCGATCTGTTCGCATGCGGATTCTCCTGACGCTGCTGGTCCTCGCGGTGATCGGAGCGGGCGGCTGGCAGTTGCTGCCGTCGAAGGAGAAGAGCGACGCGACCATCACGGTCGGCACCACGGACACCGTCACCTCACTGGACCCGGCGGGCGCCTACGACGCCGGATCGTGGGCGCTGTTCAGCAACGTCTTCCAGTCCCTGCTGACCTACGAGCCGGGCGGCGTCTCGCCCGTGCCGGACGCGGCCCGGAGCTGCTCCTTCGCCCAGGGCAGCCTCGTCACGTACACCTGCGAACTGCGCGACGACCTCGCCTTCCCCGACGGCGACAAGGTGACGGCCGAGGACGTGAAGTTCTCCTTCGACCGGGTCAAGAAGATCCACTCGGACGTCGGTCCGGCGTCCCTGTTCTCCACCCTGAAGTCGGTGGACGCCCACGACCTGACCGTCGTCTTCCATCTGTCGTCGCCGGACGCCACCTTCCCGTTCAAGGTGGCCACCGGGGCCGGATCCATCCTCGACCACACCCGCTATCCGGCCGACGCCCTGCGCAAGGGCGACGGCGTCGACGGCACCGGCCCCTACACGCTCACCGGCTACGCCAAGGGCAAGAAGGCCGAGCTGTCGCCCAACTCGCGCTACCGGGGCGCGGTCTCCACCGGCGCGCCCGTCGAGCTGCGCTACTACGCCGACCCGGACGCGCTGCAGAAGGCCTGGAAAGCCAAGGACGTCGACGCGGCCACGCGCCAGCTGCCGCCCGCGGCCCTCGCCGCCCTCAACACCAGCGACCCCGGCCAGCGGGTCACCGAGGCCGACAGCTCCGACATCCGCAACCTGTACTTCGACACCCGCTCCGGCTCGCCGCTGCACGACGTCGACGTCCGCAGGGCGGTGGCCTGGCTGATCGACCGCGGGCAGCTCGCGTCGACCGTATACGACGGGACCGTCGAGCCGCTGTACTCGCTCATCCCGACGGGGATCAACGGTCACACCTCCTCCTTCTTCGACAGCTACCCGGCCCGCGACCCCGCGAAGGCGCGGGAGCTCCTGAAGAAGGCCGGCGTCAGCATCCCGGTGACCTTCACCTACGGCTACGGCCTGGGCAGCGGCGCGGCGGCGGCCGAGGCCGCGGAGATCAAGCGGCAGCTGGAGGCCGGCGGCCTGTTCAAGGTGAACGTCAAGGGCTACAAGTGGACCGACTTCCAGAAGCGGTGGGCCACCGGCAGACTCGACGCCTATGCCGTCGGCTGGGTGCCCGACTACCCCGACCCGGACACCTTCACGGCCCCGCTCGTCGGCACCGGCTCCACCATGAACACCGGCTACAGCGACAAGGCCGTCGACCAGTACATCGCCGACAGCCGGCAGTACGCCGACCGCGGCCGGGTCGCCGACGACTTCCGCGAGCTGCAGCAGGTCATCGCCCAGGACGTGCCGGTCGTCCCGCTGTGGCAGCGCAAGGAGTACGTCGTCACCTCCTCGGAGGTCGGCGGCGGCCAGTACCTGGCGGACGGCAACGGCGTGTTCCGCCTCTGGAAGCTCGACTGGATCTGAGCCCTATCCGCAGGTCTTCGGGCGGGTCGGCAGCGTCACCGTCACCGCCAGACCCTCACCCGGCGCCGTCCGCACGCCGACCTCGCCCCCGTGGGCCCCGACCACGCCCTGCACGATCGCCAGGCCCAGCCCGCTGCCCGCGCCGCCGCCGGCCCGGAAGAAGCGGTCGAAGACCCGCGCCGCGTCCTCGGCGCCCAGCCCCGGCCCCTCGTCCTCCACCCACAGCCGCACCACGCCGTCCACCCGCCCCACGCCGAGCCGCACCGGCACCCCGGCCGGCGTGTGCGTGCGGACGTTGCCGACCAGGTTGCCCAGCACCTGCCGCAGCCCCGACTCGTCGGCCTGCAGCAGCACCGCCCCCTCGGCCTCCACGGTCACCGGCCGGCCGGGCTGCTGCGCCCGCAGGTCCTGCGCCGACTCCCGCACCAGACGGCTCACGTCCACCGTGCGCAGCCGCAGCTCGGGCCGCTGGTCGAGACGGGCCAGCATGAGCAGCTCGTCGACCAGCCGGCCCATCCGGTCCACCTCGCCGTTCATCCGGTCCCAGGCCCGCCGCCGCTCCTCCGGCTCGACCAGCATGCCCTGGTCGTACAGCTGGAGATAGCCGCGGATCGCGGCGAGCGGGGTGCGCAGCTCGTGCGAGGCGTCGGCCACGAAACGACGCAGCTGGGCCGCGCTGTGCTCGCGCGTGCGGTACGCCGTCTCCACCTGGTGGAGCATCGAGTTCAGGGCCAGCCGCAGCTGTTCGACCTCGTGGGTGGGGTGCTCGCTGGACGGCACCCGCCGGGTCAGGTCCCCCTCGGCGATCGCCGAGGAGGTCTCCACCATGTCCTCCAGCGGCCGCATCCGCCGCCGCACGCTGAACAGGGTCAGACAGGCCAGCAGCGCCAGCAGCAGCGTGCCGACGGCGAGATCCAGCCGGAGGGCCTTCGCTATGCCGTTGTGGAGCGCCTCGGTGGAGGTGGCCAGCAGGATGTACGTGCCGTCGGAGAGCCGGGTCGCGGTCGCCCGGTAGGGGACGTCGTGCACGGTGACGTCGCGCGGGCCGTCGGCGGCGGCCAGCGCGGCCGGGTCGCGCACGGCGTCGGCGAGGCCGCGCTGGGCGTCGGTCGGCTCGACGCCGAACAGGCTGAGGGCGGCGCCCCGGCCGTCGACGGCGGTGAACACCGAGTCCGGCGCGGGCGCGTCGCCGCCCCGGGGCGCGAGGCGGTCACTGACGACGCTGAGCGCGCTCAGCGAGTCGATCTGGCTCAGCGTGAGCCGCGAACCGCCCAACGAGTCGCGCAGATGCGTCAGTTCGGTGTCCACCTGGGCGAGCAGGTAGTGCCGCATGCCCATCAGGCTGACGGCGGTCGCCACGACGATGCCGAGCGCGAGCAGCCCGACGCTCGCCGCCGTCAGCTTGGCGCGCAGGGAGTGGACGCCGTGCCGGTGGATCCGTCTCACGCGAGCCCGTATCCCACGCCCCGCCGGGTGGTGATCACCGGCGGCCCCAGGGAGTCCAGCTTGCGCCGCAGATAGCTGATGTAGGTCTCGACGACGGTCGACTCCGGCGGGGTGTGCTCGTACTGCCAGACGTGGCGCAGGAGTTGCTCCTTGGGCACGATCCGGCCGCCGTTGCGCACCAGGAAGCGCAGCAGCGCGTACTCGGTGGGGGTGAGCTCGACCGAGCGGCCGGCCCGGTGCACGCTGTACGTCGTCTCGTCCAGCTCCAGGTCGCCGTAGCGCAGCGGCGGCCGCTGCGGCAGGACGTCGGCCGGCCGGGTGCGCCGCAGGACCGCCGTGATCCGGGCGACCACCACGTCGATGTCGAACGGCTTGGTGATGTAGTCGTCGCCGAAGCCGAGGGCGCCGACGATCTCGGCGGGCGCGTCCCGCGCGGTGAGGAACACCAGCGCCAGGTCCGGCCTGCGGGCCCGCAGTTCGCGCCCCAGCGCCCTCCCGTCGCCGTCCGGCAGCATCACGTCGAGGAGGGCGGCGTCCGGCCTGGTCCGGTCGGCGAGGGCGAGGGCCTCGCGGACCGTGCCCGCGGTCATGACCTCGAAGCGGTGATAGCGCAGGGCGATGGCGAGGACGTCGGCGATGCTCGGTTCGTCCTCCACGACCAGCACGGTGCCACAAGCCGTCGTCATGACCCCAGTATCGGCGGCCCCAGGGCGGCCGGGGACCGGTTCGCGCTTTGGAGTTCCTTGAGAGTCGGCCCGTCCTCATGACCGCCCGGGCGCGCCGCCGCCGATCCTGGACGGACGGACCTGGGGGACCGACCGACGATCTGCAGAAGGAGTTTGAGCGTGGCGGCATTGGCGCGCTGGTGCTATCGGCACCGGCTGGTGGTCCTGTTGCTCTGGGTGGGGGCGCTGTTCGGGCTGGGATTCTCGGCCTCGGCGGCGGGCACGGACTACGCGAACGTCTTCTCCCTCCCCGACACGGACTCCAAGAAGGCGTACGACCTGATGGAGAAGGCGTTCCCCGCGCGCGCGGGCGACACCGACACGGTCGTCTGGAAGGTCGACGAGGGCTCGGTGCGGGACCAGGCGGTACGGTCCCGGATACAGCCCGTCCTCGACGACATCGCGAAGATGAAGGGCGTCGGCGGGGTCGCCGGCCCGTACGCCGGGGGAGCGGGGCAGATCAGCGGCGACGGGCGGATCGCCTACGCCCAGATCACCTTCACCGAGCAGGCCAACGCGGTGCCCAAGGAACTCGTCCAGGACGTCGTCGACACCGCGCGCGGCGCCGGACGGGACGGCCTGGACGTCGAGGTGGGCGGCCAGGCCGTCAAGCGCGTCCAGGCGCCGCCCACCGGCCTCGCCGAGATGGTCGGCCTCGCGGCCGCGGCCGTGGTCCTGTTCCTGGCCTTCGGCTCGCTGTACGCGATGCTGCTGCCGCTCGCCGTGGCGGTCTTCGGCGTCGGCATGGGGCTGTTCTCGACCCAGCTGCTCAGCCACGTCACCGACATCCCGGACCTCGCGCCGCTGCTGTCCTCGCTGATCGGGCTCGGCGTCGGCATCGACTACGCCCTGTTCATCGTCACCCGGCACCGCAAGGGCCTGCTGCGCGGGATCGACCCGGAGGAGTCGGCGGTCACCGCCCTCAACACCTCCGGCCGGGCCGTGCTGTTCGCGGGCGGCACGGTGTGCATCGCGCTCGCCGGGATGCTGGTGACGAACCTGCGCTTCCTGGACGGCGTCGTCGTCGGCACCTCCCTCACGGTGGTCCTGAGCGTCCTCGCCGCGACGACGCTGCTGCCGGCGCTGCTCGGCTTCCTCGGCGTGCGCGTGCTGAGCCGCAGGCAGCGGCGCCTGCTGGCGGAGACCGGCCCGGAGCCGGAGAAGGCGAGCAGCCCGTCGGTCCGCTGGTCGACGGGTGTGCAGCGCCGCCCCCGGACGATCGCCGCGCTCGCCCTCGTCGTCATGGCCGTCCTGGCGCTGCCCGTGCTGTCGCTGCACCTCGGCGCCACCGACCAGGGCAACGACGACGCCTCGACGACCACCCGCCAGGCCTACGACCTGCTCGCCGAGGGCTTCGGGCCCGGCTTCAACGGCCCCCTCCAGGTGGTCGTGGACGGCGGCGACGCCACCGCGTTGACCCAGGGCATCGCGAAGACGCCCGGCGTCGCGCAGTCGGTCGCGCTGCCGCCCGCCGGCGGGGTCACCGTCATCCAGGTGGTGCCCACGACCTCGCCGCAGTCCGAGCAGACCGACGCGCTCATCGACCGGCTGCGCGACGAGGTGATCCCCGCGTCGGGGGCCGAGGCGCACGTGGGCGGTGTGACGGCCGTCTCCAAGGACTTCGCGACGGTCACCGGCGACCGGCTGCCCCTCTTCATCGCCACCATCATCGGCCTCGGCTTCCTGCTGCTCCTGGTCGCCTTCCGCTCGCTGGTCGTGCCGCTGACGGCCGCCGTGATGAACCTGATCGCGGCCGCCGCCTCGTTCGGCGTCCTCGTCGCGGTGTTCCAGTGGGGCTGGGGCCTGGACCTGCTCGGCCTCGGCAAGGAGGGACCGATCAACGCCTTCCTGCCGGTGATCATGCTGTCCCTGCTGTTCGGCCTGTCGATGGACTACCAGGTCTTCCTGGTCAGCCGGATGCACGAGGAGTGGGTGCACACCCGGGACAACGCGCGCGCCGTCCGGGTGGGCCTCGCGGAGACCAGCCGGGTCATCAACTCCGCCGCGCTCATCATGGTGTGCGTCTTCCTCGCCTTCGTGCTCAGCGGCGACTCGGGCGCGGCGATGGCGGGCGTGGGCCTCGCGGCGGCGGTCGCGCTGGACGCGTTCATCCTGCGCACGGCCCTCGTGCCGGCGGCGATGCACCTGCTGGGCGACTCCAACTGGTGGCTGCCCGCGTGGCTGGAGAAGCGGCTGCCGCATCTCGCGGTCGAGCCGAAGGAAGAGGCCGTGCAGCCGTCCGCGGCGGGCGGCGCTGCGGCCACGGTCGTCCACGGCTTCGTCCGCGACACGGCCGGCGACCCGGTCGAGGGCGCCACGGTCACCCTGCTGACGCAGGACGGGGCGGAACGCGACCGGGTGACCTCGCTCGCCGACGGCTCGTACATCCTCACCGTCCCCGCCGCCGGGACCTATCTGCTGGTGACGACGGCCGAGCCGCCGCTGCTGAAACGCACCCGGCAGCTGACGGTCGCCGGGGAGCCCCTGGTGTACGACGTGGAGCTGGAGGAGGGGGCCGAGGTCGGCTGACTCACGCCCCGGCCGGGCCCGGCGGGTTCTCCTGCGCCGGGCCCGGCCGCGGCTTCTTCTGCAGCGGGTCAGGCAGCGCGTTGGACATCCCGGGCAGGAAGTCCGTGAACAGGTCGTGCACCTCCAGGACGAGCGGTCGCAGCACCCGGAAGCGGGCCAGCGCCACCCCGCGCGCGGTGAGGCGCGCACCCCGCCCGGCCAGCCGGTAGCTGCGCTCGCGGCCCTCCGTGCGGTCGTAGATCCAGTACATGACGAGGCCCATCTGCGACAGCCACATCAACTCGGGCAGCACGTCCCGCAGTTCCTCCGGCACCTTCGCCTTCGACCCCGCGAGCACCTCCTTGTGGACGGCTATGGCCTGCACGCGCGCCGGCTCCGACTCGGCGGAGAACGGGCTGAGCGGGCTGTCCGGGTCGGCGGCGTTCTTGAAGAACTGGACGGCGAACTCGTGGTACGGCTCGGCCACCTCCAGCCAGACCCGCAGCACCCCCGCCAGCCGGGCCTCCAGGCTGGTCTCCCGCGCGAGGACGTCCCGGACGGCCTCCCGGTGCTCGGCGGCGAGCCGGTCGTAGAAGCCCTGGATCAGATGCTCCTTGCCGGCGAAGTAGTAGTACGCGTTGCCGACCGAGACCCCGGCCTCCTTGGCGATGGCCCGCATCGTCGTCTTGTCGTAGCCGCGCTCCTGGAACAGCCGCATCGCCGTCTCCAGGATCAGGGCGCGGGTCTGCTCGGACTTGGACGCGGGAGCCCCGGGGGACTCGGTCGGGGGAACGGCCTCGTCGGGACCGTCGTTGTTCGCGGGCACGGAAGGAGAGCCTAGTCAGTGGCGCAGGCGCCGCCCGCACAGGCAGGCGGGTCGTAGAGCCAGCCCACGTGCGGGTCGTAGGACCAGCCGTCGCCGCGCCGGTACACGCCCCCGCCCCAGCCGGCGGCCGGCGCCTGCCCCTGGCGCCACTTGGCGGCGGCGAGCACGGCGGCCCGTGCGACCTTCGCCCCGGCCGGAGTGCTCAGCCGGTGGGACAGCGGGCGGTGCTCGCGCAGCGCCCACAGGGTGACGATCCAGGCGGCGGCGCCCCGGTACACCTGGCCCGCGTCGCCGACGACGGTGATCTCGTCGAGGGTGGTCCGGTGGTCGAGGCCGGGATAGCGGGCGTGCGCCTGCGCCGACCCGGCCGGGACGAACTCCAGGGGCACCAGCTGCGACTGCCGGCGCAGCCAGTCGCACAGGAAGCCGCACAGCGAGCACTCGGCGTCGTGCAGGACGGTGAGCCGGCGGACCGGGACGCGGCGGGCGTCCCGGCCTGCGGCGGCCTGCGCGGCCGGTGAGCCCTGCGCGATCGGCGAGCCCTGCGCGGCCCGGTCGGCCGTCACGGTGCTCACGCCCCGGTCGCGGGCGCCGCCGGGGCGGTCCAGCCCTGCGGGGCCACGGGCGGCAGCTGCTCGCGTTCCATGATCCCGCGCCGCCGGATCCGGTTGAGCACGTACACGTTGCCCAGGTGCATCGCGCCGAGCACCAGCAGCACCACGCCCAGTTTGGTCGACAGGGCCTCGAAGATGCCCCGGGTGTCCTCGATGGTGTCGTCACCGCTCAGGTACAGGGCGACGAACCCGAGGTTGACCAGGTAGAACCCGACCACCAGCAGGTGGTTGACGGCGTCGGCGAGCTTCTCGTCGCCCTGGAGGACGTCGGCGAGGAAGATCCGGCCGTTGCGACTGAGGGTTCGGGCCACCCAGACCGTCAGCCCGATGCTGACGATCAGGTAGACGACATAGGCGATGACCGTGCGGTCCATGTTCCCCACCTCTTCTTGAACGCGTTCAAAACGCTGTCGAGGATGACTGTAGACCTGTTTTTGAACATGTTCAACTCAGGGGGCGAAGGGCGAAAGGGCTTGTGCGCCGGGGGTATCCGTGAAAGATGGCCGCATGTGGATCGATCTCATCTCCTCGCTCAGCGCCGACGTGAAGCTCGGCGGTCCCGCATGCGAGGAGGAAATGCGGGCGACCGAGGCCGTGCTCGGGCATCCTCTTCCGGCCGCCCTCAAGGACTTCTGGCGGCTCGCCGACGGCGCGCACGACGAGAACGGGTCCGCCGTCGTCTGCTCGGTCGGCGAAGTGATGGGCCGCAACCTGGAGTTCCGGAGCTCGGCAGCCTTCCGCGACCTCTACATGCCCTTCGATCCGCTGGTGCTCTTCGGCGAGAGCGGCGGCGGCGACCTGTTCGCCTGCGTCGTCAGGCCGCAGCGGCCGGACGTCTTCGTCTGGGACCACGAGAACGACAGCCGCCGCTGGGCGGCGAACAGCCTGGAGGACTATCTGCGCCGACGGCTCGGCGAGGACCCGGAGTGGTACGCGTCCTGGTGACGCAGAGTCAGCCGCTCGTCCTCGGCCGGCCCGCCCCGAGAATGTCGGCTGCGCTCAGAGTGACCTCGGCGCCGATCGAGTAGGGCAGAGTGAAGGACTGGCCCGGGGCGTAGAACCGGTGATGGTCGTAGCCGCCCTTCTTCGGTCCGGTGAGGACGTGAACGCGCTGATGCCTGCGGTCGACGACGACGTAGACGGGGATCTGGGCCTCGGCGTACGCGGGGACCTTGGTCTTCATGTCGTCTTTCCAGTTCCCGGAGGTGACCTCCAGGACCAGGCGGAAGCAGGCCGGGTCGTACGCGTTGTTGCGCACGAAGTGGTCGTCGATGTCGGAGTCGACGATCACCAGGTCGGGGATGACGTAGTCCTCCTCGCCGGTCGGCAGCCACAGGCCGATGTTCTGGAGGACCTCGGTTTCCGTGCCATGCAGTCCGGCGGCGATGAACGGAATCATCAACTGGGTCAGGGCGCGGGCGTGTGGGGCATCCGGTGACGGGGTCACGAGGAGGTAGCCTCCGATGATCTCGACGCGGTAGCCCGGATGGCGCTCCATGATCTCGTCGGCGATCGCCGTCAGGGAGAACGGCTCGTCGGCGTAGGACTGCTCGACGGATGCAGCGGACATCGCGTGCCTCCTCGGGGCTGGTGTCGAGAGCATCATCGTAGGCCGGACGACGCCCTGGTGTCCTTCTTGATCACGTTCACCCGATCGTGGCGCGCCGCCGGAACGCCCGAGGGCCCCGCCCCCGGTGGATACCGGGAGACGGGGCCCTCGACGACGTGCCGTCGGACCGGCGGACGACGTCAGAAGCGGCGCGTGATCAGCGCCTTCTTGACCTCGGCGATCGCCTTCGTGATCTCGATGCCGCGCGGGCAGGCGTCCGTGCAGTTGAACGTGGTGCGGCAGCGCCACACGCCGTCCTTGTCGTTCAGGATCTCCAGCCGCTGCTCGCCCGCCTCGTCACGCGAGTCGAAGATGAAGCGGTGGGCGTTGACGATCGCCGCCGGGCCGAAGTACTGGCCGTCGTTCCAGAACACCGGGCAGGACGAGGTGCAGGCTGCGCACAGGATGCACTTCGTCGTGTCGTCGAACCGCTCGCGGTCCTCCGCCGTCTGCAGACGCTCGCGCGTCGGCTCGTTGGTGTCCTTCGTGATCAGGAAGGGCATCACGTCCCGGAACGCCTGGAAGAACGGCTCCATGTCGACGACCAGGTCCTTCAGGACCGTCAGGCCCTTGATGGGCTCGACCGTGATCGGCTTCTCGGGGTTGATGTCCTTGATCAGCGTCTTGCACGCCAGGCGGTTCTTGCCGTTGATCCGCATCGCGTCCGAACCGCAGATGCCGTGGGCGCAGGAACGGCGGAAGGTGAGCGTGCCGTCGAGCTCCCACTTGATCTTGTGCAGACCGTCGAGGACGCGCTCCTTGGGGTCGATCTGGAGCTGGAAGTCGTCCCAGACCGCCTCCGCCGAGACCTCCGGGTTGAACCGGCGGATGCGGAAGGTGACGGTGATGTACGGGGAGTCGGCGAAGCCGGGCTCGGGGGCGCCGGCCGCGTCCGCCTTGTCGAGGGTCGGGGTAGCCATCAGTACTTACGCTCCATCGGCTGGTAGCGGGTCTGGACGACCGGCTTGTAGTCGAGACGGACGGTCTCGGCGCCGTCGTCGCCCACCTCGCGGTACGCCATGGTGTGGCGCATGAAGTTGACGTCGTCGCGGTTCGGGTAGTCCTCGCGGTAGTGGCCGCCGCGGGACTCCTTGCGGGCCAGCGCCGACACGGCCATGACCTCGGCCAGGTCGAGCAGGTTGCCCAGCTCGACGGCCTCCAGCAGGTCGGTGTTGAACCGCTTGCCCTTGTCCTGGATCGAGACGTTCTTGTACCGCTCGCGCAGCTCGGCGATCTTCTCGACCGCCGTCTTGATCGTCTGCTCGGTGCGGAACACCATGACGTTCGCGTCCATGGTCTCCTGCAGCTCGCGGCGCAGCACCGCCACGCGCTCGGCGCCCGTGGAGGCCCGCAGCCGCTCCACCTGGTCGACGACCAGCTGCGCCGGGTTCTCCGGCAGCTCGACGAAGTCCGCCTTCTGGGAGTACTCGGCGGCGGCGATGCCGGCCCGCTTGCCGAACACGTTGATGTCCAGCAGCGAGTTGGTGCCCAGGCGGTTGGCGCCGTGCACCGACACACAGGCGACCTCGCCGGCCGCGTACAGGCCAGGGACGACCGTCGTGTTGTCGCGCAGGACCTCGCCCTCGACGTTCGTCGGGATGCCGCCCATGGCGTAGTGCGCGGTCGGCTGGATCGGGATCGGGTCCGTGTAGGGCTCGATGCCGAGGTAGGTCCGCGCGAACTCCGTGATGTCGGGCAGCTTGGCGTCCAGCTGCTCCGGCGGGAGGTGGGTGAGGTCGAGGTAGACGTGGTCGCCCTCGGGACCGCAGCCGCGGCCCTCGCGGATCTCGGTGTAGATCGAGCGCGAGACGACGTCACGGGACGCGAGGTCCTTCATGACCGGCGCGTACTTCTCCATGAAGCGCTCGCCGTCCTTGTTGCGCAGGATGCCGCCCTCACCGCGGGCGCCCTCCGTCAGCAGGATGCCCATGCGCCAGATGCCGGTCGGGTGGAACTGGAAGAACTCCATGTCCTCCAGCGGCAGCCCGCGCCGGTACACGGCCGCCTGGCCGTCGCCGGTCAGCGTGTGCGCGTTCGACGTCACCTTGAAGAACTTGCCGCAGCCGCCGGAGGCGTAGATCACGGCCTTCGCCTGGAAGACGTGGATCTCCCCGGTGGCCAGCTCGTACGCCACGACGCCGGCGGACTTCATGACGCCGTCGACCTCGGTGACCAGCTGGTCGAGGACGTAGAACTCGTTGAAGAACTCCACGCCCTCCTTGACGCAGTTCTGGTACAGCGTCTGGAGGATCATGTGACCGGTGCGGTCGGCCGCGTAGCAGGAGCGGCGGACCGGGGCCTCGCCGTGGTTGCGGCTGTGACCGCCGAAGCGGCGCTGGTCGATCGTGCCGTTCGGGGTGCGGTTGAACGGCAGGCCCATCTTCTCCAGGTCGAGGACGGAGTCGATGGCCTCCTTCGCCAGGATCTCGGCGGCGTCCTGGTCGACCAGGTAGTCACCGCCCTTGACCGTGTCGAAGGTGTGCCACTCCCAGTTGTCCTCCTCCACGTTGGCGAGCGCTGCGGCCATGCCGCCCTGCGCGGCGCCCGTGTGGGAGCGGGTGGGGTAGAGCTTGGTCAGCACGGCGGTGCGGCTGCGCTTGGTCGACTCGATGGCGGCGCGCATACCGGCTCCGCCGGCGCCGACGATGACGGTGTCGTACTTGTGGATCTTCATGATTCTCGCAACCCCGTGCCTAGCGGATGTTCGGGTCGAAGGTGAAGATCACCAGCGTGCCCAGCAGGATGGTGAACACCGTGGCGGTGTAGAGCAGGCCCTTCAGCCACAGCCGGGTGTTCGCGCGCTCCGCGTAGTCGTTGATGACCGTGCGCAGGCCGTTCGCCCCGTGCAGCATCGCGAGCCACAGCATCAGCAGGTCCCAGACCTGCCAGAACGGGGACGCCCAGCGGCCCGCCACGAACGCGAAGCCGATCTTCGACACGCCGCCGTCCAGCACCAGCTGGATCAGCAGGTGGCCGAGGACCAGCACGACCAGCACGACGCCCGACAGACGCATGAACAGCCAGGCGGCCATCTCGAAGTTGCCCCGGGTGGACTTCGGGGTCTTCTTGGTGCGCTTGCGCGGGGCCTCGATGAAGGGCGCCGGGTTGTCGACGCCGTAGCCGGAGCCGTCCTCGACGGGGCCGATGCCGGCTGCGGTGGATTCAGTGGTCGCCATGGGTGTCAGCTCCCGAACAGTTCACGAGCGGCGTGTCCGAGGACGGGGTAGACCGCCCCGAGCATCAGCACGAGCCACAGGCCCACGACGGTCCAGAGCATCTGCTTCTGGTAGCGCGTGCCCTTCGACCAGAAGTCGACGGCGATGACGCGCAGGCCGTTGAGCGCGTGGAAGAGGATGGCGGCGACGAGGCCGTACTCCAGCAGCGCGACGATGGGGGTCTTGTAGGTGGCTACGACCTTGTCGTAGTCCTCGGGGGAGACACGCACGAGGGCGGTGTCCAGCACGTGGACGAACAGGAAGAAGAAGATGAGGACGCCGGTGACTCGATGAGCCACCCAGGACCACATTCCTTCCCGGCCGCGGTACAGCGTTCCAGCCGGCACGGAAGAACCCTCCGGGAGCGGGGATTGGGGCCTGCCGGCTTGGGTGTCGGACGGGCCCGGCCGGGTACGGTCCACCGGCCCCCAGCATCGTAGCGAGGCGTCGGCGTCGGGCTTACGCCGGGCCTACCGGTGTGATCAAAGTGGCACGCGTATGGGTGAGCGCGGGTGGCGTCTGCAACGGTCTCGGCCGTTATGCGCGGAATGCGCCGGAGCGCGAAGGAATGCAGCGGAATGTAGCGTCGCGCGGCGGCCGGTCGCAGCCGCTCGTGGCCGGTCGCAGCCGTGCGGCGGCCGCCGCAGCGGCCACGACCGCCCGTCGACTACCGCCCGGCGCTCCGCACGGCGCCGGGCAGCCGCCCCTTGGCCAGGCGGCGGAGTTCGTCAGCCGCCACCACGCGCTCTTCCTCCGGATCGTTCGCCAACCGTGACCGGATGCCCGCCAGCACATGGTCCAGGGCCTCCGTCGGCGCCAGCCCGTCCAGGCAGATCACGAACGCGTGCCCGAATCTGGCCTCGTAGGCGGAGTGGGCCGCGCCCAGCGCCATGTGGGCCGCCTCGTACGCGTCGTCCGGCAGCGCGGGGAGGGTCTCCGCCGCCAGTGCCTGGGCCAGGTCCTCCGGCGTCAGGTCGTACGCCGCCTCGTCGGACGCGGCCAGCAGCGAGTCCATCGTCGGATAGGGGCGGTGGTCGGCGAGGCGACCGGCCCAGCGGGGACTGTGCAGGCAGGTCAGAAGCACACGGCGGGCCTCGTCGGCGGACGCGGTGTTGAAGCCGTGCAGCAGGGGCACCGGCGATGTCCGGGTCTGCGCCGGTATGGCGAGGCGGCCGGAGAGGTGGGGAAGGCGGTGCGCAGGCAGCGTGGATCCTCGCGTCACGTGTGTGGTGGCAGGGGATGCAGTGAAGGATGTGTCATCACGTTATCGAGAGCGGTCGAAGTGTGTCCGACCGATGCCTGAATTTCACTCGAACGAGAGAGTTTCAGAATGTGTCGTGGACCCCTTCGCGGGGACTTCGGCGCGCCCCGGCCGCGCGCGGGTCGTACGGTTGGCCGAGTGAGCAGGCACAGGCACCGGCGCCGCGCGCCGCAGACGCAACCGCACCGCCGAGTCGTGACACGGGCGGTGATGGCGGGCGGGCTGGTCGCCGCGCTCGGTGTCGGAGGGGGCCTGTGGGCCTCCTCGGGCGACGACGGGACGCCGGCCGGGTCGTCGTCCTCCCAGCAGGTCGCCGAGGGCGCCTCCGCCGGACGCCCGGGTGTGGCCCGCGCCCCGTCCCCGAGCCCCACGCCCACCCGCACCTACCCCCTGTCCACCGCCCCCCGCACCATCCCCGCCGTCCGCTCCCACACCCCGGCCCGCGGCCCGGGCTGGCGTCCCGCGGCCGGACGCCGGGTCGTGGTCGGCGACGCCGGACTCGCCGACGAGGGACGCCTGATCGCCGGCGAGCTGGGACTGACCTACGCCGGTCTGAGCAACGACGTGCGCGCCGGCGACCTGCGCCTTGCCCGGGGAGGGGACCGGGGCGCGAACCCGGAGTCGTACACCATGACCGTGCGCGGCGGGCGGGTCACCGTCAGCGCGCCCTCCGACGCCGGCGTCTTCTACGGCACCCGCACCCTCAAGCAGGAGGTGCGCGGCGGCGGGACGGCCCCCGAGGGCGTCGTGCGCGACCAGCCGGCGAAACCGCAGCGCGGGTTCACCCTGGACATCGCGCGCAAGAACTTCAGCGCGGGCTGGATCGAGGACCGGGTGCGCGAGCTCGGCGACCTCAAGTACAACCAGTTCGGCCTGCACTTCTCCGACGACCAGGCGTTCCGGATCCAGTCCGACACCCATCCGGAGATCGTCGCCCGGGAGCACCTGACCAAGGCCCAGGTGAAGAAGATCGTCGCGCTGGCCGCGCAGCGGCACATCACCGTCGTGCCCGAGATCGACTCGCCCGGTCACCTGGGCGCCGTCCTGGCCGCCCACCCCGAGCTCCAGCTGCGCAACGCGCAGGGGGCGGCCACCCGCGGGGCGATCGACATCTCCAAGAAGGCGTCCGCGAACCTCCTCGACGACCTGCTGAACGAGTACGCCGGCCTCTTCCCCGGCGGCTACTGGCACCTCGGCGGCGACGAGTACCAGGCGCTGACGGTGCGCAACCCGGCTGCCTCCTATCCCCAGCTCGCCGCGGCCGCGACGGCCCGGTACGGCCCCGGCGCGAGCGTCTCCGACCTCGCCACGGGCTGGCTCAACGACCGCGCCGCCACCGTCCGCGCCCACGGCCGGACGATGCGGGCGTGGAACGACGGGTTCTTCCGCGGCGCCTCGGTGAAGCCGGCCCCCGACCTGGTGGTCGCCTACTGGACGGGCAAGGAGTTCGGCGCCCGCACGCCGACGGAGTACCTGAGCGCGGGACGCAAGATGCTCAACTACAACGACAAGTACCTTTACTACGTCCTCGGCGAGCCCAACCAGTTCGTGTACCCGACCGGACGGCGCATCTACGAGGAGTGGACCCCGCGCGTGCTGCGCGGCACCACCCCGGTCGCCGCGAGGTACGACGCCCAGATCCTCGGCGGCTCCTTCTCGGTCTGGTGCGACCTCGCGAACTCCCAGACACAGGCGCAGGTCGCGGCGGGCGTGCGGATGCCGCTGCGGGCCACCGCGCAGAAACTGTGGGACGCGCGGACGCCGACGCTGACCTGGGCGCAGTTCACGTCCCTTGCGAACAGACTGGGCTGAGTCCGGCGCGTCTGTCATGCTCGGCCGACTGTGCGCCGGTTCCTCGGGGTTGGCTGAAAAGGTCTCCTGTGACACTCCCGGGCCGTCGCACGCTGTAAGGGGAAGTGCGGGCTCCGTCAGGTCGGGCCCTGGCGAGGGAGGCGTGCATGAGCCTGGTGGAACTGATCGCGCAGGCCGACGAACGCGGACTGGCCGCCAGCGGGTTGGCTTGTTTGGATCGGTGCGTGCCCCTGCTCGGCGGCGATGACGAGTCGCTGCGTCCGCTGTGGGGAAACCTCGCGGACGCCTCCGACCCGGCCGACTGGGGCGAGCTGCTCGAGCAGACGCGCGGCAAGCTGGACTCCGCCGAGGGCGAGGACGACGAGGCCGTGCAGCTGGTCCGCCGCATGCTGCTCGCCGCCCCGGCCGACCGGCGCGCCGCCGAGGTGCGGACGTGGGCCGACGCGTGCTCCGTCGCCTCGCTCCAGATCCACCGCCTGCTGGACCCGGCGGCGGACTCCGGCCCGGTCGACCCGGGGCGCGAGGGCCGCACGGCGGGCATGTCACCCCTCGTCGCCGCCGAACTGCGCCGCCAGGTCATCGTCCTGGAAGTGCTCGCCGGTCACGGCGCGGGCGGACTGCGGCGGGCGCTGGAGGTGTCCACGGAGGGACGCCGCGTCCTGCGCGCGGTGGTCTCGCGGCGGGCTCGTGGACGGTCGTGAGCGTTTCGCGGCGGAGCCGGGGCGGTCCTGCACCGGTCTGGCGTCCGCCGCGCGATGGTGGGGAATTCGAGTACGACGAAATTCGTCGAAGTAGACTTAGACGTAATCCGTCGTGGTCGAGGTGTAGGAGGGCGAGTGACGAAGAGCCTGCCGGCCAAGCCGGACGACGTGGTCCACCGGGACCGGGAGTGGGATCTGCTCGCCGAGTTCCTCACTGATCCGGACCCGGCGATGCGGCTCGGCATCGTGTCGGGGCGGCGACGGCATGGGAAGTCGTACCTTCTGCAGGCCCTGTCCGAGCAGGTCGGCGGTCTGTATGTCACAGCGGTCCGGGAAGAGGGGAGGCTGCCCGCGATTCAACGGTTCAGTGACGCGGTCGCCACGCATGCCAGTCTGAGGCCGGGCAGTCTGCGCCTGACCGACTGGCGTGACGTGTTGTCCAATGCACTTGATGTGACGGCCCGCTCGGCGCATCCGCTCCTGGTGATCGACGAGTTGCCCTATCTGCTCCAGCACTCGCCCGAGATCCCGGGACTGCTTCAGCAGCTTTACGACGAACGCCAGCGCGGCGCCCGGCGTGGTGACGGGCCTGGTCCGCGGCTGATCCTGTGCGGCTCCGCGATGAGCGTCATGCACGAACTGCTCTCGGGAACCAAGCCGCTACGGGGACGTGCCGTGGTCGATCTACGGCTGGGCGCCTTCGACTACCGGGACAGCCGGGACTTCTGGCAGATCGCAGACCCGTTGACCGCACTGAAGGTGCACGCGGTCCTGGGTGGCGCCCCCGGCTACCGGCCGGTGGCGGGTCGGCCCCATCCGGACGACGGCTTCGACACCTGGCTCACCCGGACGCTGCTCGACCCGGGGCGGGCGGTGTACTCGCGCACCGAGACCGAGTACCTGCTGCGCGAGGACCCGAGGATCACGCAGCACACCCTCTACTACGACATCCTCACCGCGATCGCGAACGGCGCCAGCACCCCCAGCAAGATCGGTGCCGCCCTGGAGCGTCCGCGCAACGCCGTCGCCCACCCTCTCGGAGTGCTGGAGTCCACCGGCTACATCCGACGGGAACAGGACATCCTCCGCTCCAAGCACCCCGTCATCACGCTCGCCGACCCCGTCATCCGCTTCAACCAGCTCGTCACCCTCCCGCAGGCTGCCGCCGTGGAGCAGGGCTTCGCCGAGCAGGTGTGGCGGCAGGCCGCTCCGACTTTCAACTCCAAGATCCTCGGACCGCACTTCGAGGATCTTGCCCGCGACTTCACCCGCCGCTACGCCCACACCCTGCTGCCCGCTGGACTGCCCGGCCCGGTCGGCACCGCAGAGGTCGCCGACCAGGCCGCCCGGACGAAGCACGAGGTCGATGTCATCGCCCTGGCCGCCGGTGAGCGCCCGCAGGCTCCCCGTGCGAGGATCGCGCTGCTGGGCGAGGCCAAGGCGACTGCCGCCCGTCGGGGAACCGGTGACCTGGAGCGCCTGGAACGTATCCGTGCCCTGCTTGCTGATCAGGGGTACGGCACCGCCACCACCACCCTGGCCCTGTACTCCCTGCACGGGTTCTATCCCGACTTGGTCGACCTGGCCGAGCGTCGTGACGACCTCCTTCTGGTTGATCTGTCCGCCCTCTACGGCAGCTGACATCGACAGCCTGCGCTTGTGCCGACACTCGCTGAGCCACGGGTGGAACCTTCTTGAGCCGTCCTGTCCCGCCGAAGACACCGGCCTCCCTCCCGGTCGGCTCGCCGCCGTCAACAGGGCCTCCGCCGACGTTCCAGGTCCGGGCGGCGGTGTCCTCCCGAGCGGCGTGAATCATGCCCCTGGTGTCTGCCGCACCCCACGTTCTTCCCTCAGCTGGACCGACCGGTGCGGAGAGATTTCATCCTCGCGGACGTAGAGGTTGCCGAGACGGTCGGGGCGGGCGCACAGTCAGTTACCGGGGACGACTGACCGTACCGCCAGGGCCACCAGACGTGTGAAACTCGCTGCGTAGATCTGCATACGGGGGAGGGACGTTGGCGAGCACTCATCCCATCGCGGACCGGCAGGAGAGCGCCGCGGCCATGCGCGTGCTCAAGGCCATCGCCGTGGCCCATTTCCGCAACCAGCGGGCGCAGACGCTGAGTCTGGGAGTCTTCGGTCGCCCTGGCCGTCGCCGGTCTGCTGACCGGCTCGGGTTCGCGGTACGGCACCGCCATCACTCTCGGTGGCACGCTTTGGGCCGCACTCTACATAGGAGTGATGGCGCCCTGGGCCGAGCGGTACCTGCGGATCGCTGCGACTCCTCAGGAGATGTTCGACGCCGATGTGCTCGGCCTGCCGTGGAACAGCGTGGCGGTCGGAAACCGGATCGGCGACGACGAGGTGAGCCGGCTCAGTCGGCGCTTTCGCGGCGCTGAGGACCGGCTGCGGGGCTACTACCTCGCGGTGGACGCCGCCGCGCCTTATGACGTGCTCTTCTGCCTGGAACAGAACCTGGCCTGGGGGTCCCGGATCCGGCTTCGCTTCGCTCAGCTGATGCTCGGCGTACTGGTGCTGTGGTCTGCGGCGGGTGTCCTGCTGACCCTCGCCGCTGGCGGGACGTTGAGCCGGCTGGTCACCGGGTGGTTCGTTCCCTCGCTCGGCCTGCTGCTCCTGTGCCTGGAGATGTACCGCCCGCAGATGACGAGCGTTCGGGAAAGGCTGCGCGTCCTCGGGCTGGTGCGTGCGGTCATCGACGACCCCACGTCACCGGTGATCACGGCACAGGACGCGCTGACCCGCTTCGCCCGCCAGGTCCAGGACACGCTCTATCAGCTGAGACGGCTCCAGCCGCGTCTGCCGGCCTGGTACTTCCGGCGCTACCACGACCAGGACAAGGGCGATTTCCAGATCAGGATGCGCGAGCTGGAATCGAGGTTCCCCCGGTCATGACCGTCCTGGAGGAGCTGACCCGTGAGTTCGGAGACCCCGACGTAGCGTCGGTGATCATCGAGTCGTTGCGCGACAACGACCTCAAGATCCGTAGCGGCACCATTGAGGAAGGCAGTCACGGCTTCACCGGGGCACGGCTGGCGAAGGCGCTGGTGGAACACTCCTCAGGGCCGCCCGAACCGAGTTGGTGTGTGATCAAGTACTGTCCGGCGGTGCCGCTGAAGCACAAGCGGGAGAGCCGACGGCATTGGGCGGCCCTGCGGGAGGCACCCGAAGAATTCCGCCGACAGCATCTCGCCGAGATCGCCTTCCCAACGGTCAGCTGTTCCCAGGACGCTTTCGTCGTCGGCCAGTTCAAGGCCGACGGCATTCCGCTGGGGAAGGCGGATCCCGGCCAACTCGCCGACGCCTGCAAGACGATCTGGCGCACGATGCTCCTGGGGTGGACCGGTAAGGACTACAACAGTGAGCAGACGACGGTGGCAGGGTTGCTGACCCGCGAACTGGGCGACGGCTTCAAGACCGACGGGTGGCTGCACGATTGGGCGCGAAAGCGCGGCCTGTTCACGCCCGATCTCCTGGAACTGCCGGGTGAGAGCGAGCCGTTGCCCAACCCGTGGCGGCTGTTCACCAAGGACACGCCCGCGACACGGAGGGAGATCCACTGTCTGGTGGGCCGGACGCACGGCGACCTGCACGGGGACAACATCCTTGTACCTACGTACGACGGGATCGCCGACGCGAACCACTTCCGGCTGATCGACCTGGCCACCTACGAAGCGCGAGCACCGCTGAGCCGGGATCTCGCCGCTCTGCTGGTCTCGCTCTGCTGGCGGGAGATCGGAAAGTGCTCTCCGGGCATCCAGTCGACGGTTCTCACCTATCTGGAGCGCGACAAGCGCAACAAGCGCGACAAGCGCCTCGATGACGGTATGCACGGCTGGGTGCGAAAGATCATTGACGCGCTTCGGGGGCCCGCATTCCAGTTCGTCCTCGACAGACGCGGCGATCCGGAGCACTGGCACAGGCAGTTGAAGGTCTCTCTGCTCGCGCAGGCGATGCTGCACAGTGCGTACTCGACCGGTACGCCGGATGCCCGCCGTTGGTGCGCACGGCTCGCGGGGCGGCTCACCCGGGTTCTCCTGGGGCCGGTGAACCCGTCGGCAGCCAGGCCGGAGTTCTTCGACGCGGGAGAGGACCTCGGCAAGACCGGCAAGGCGGCCGGTGTTATTCGGTCCTCGTCGGCGACACGGAACCCGCGACGGCACTGGAGGCGTTCCGTCGGGCACGCCCTGAGCCGGCCGAGCGGACGCCCGGACTGGACGACCGGCTGAGGTTCATGGTGGAGGTCCTGGCCAACGGCGATCCACGCCTCGAACCAGTCCTCACGCAGCTGGCGCGCATGCGACCGGGCCGCTCCGGCTAGGGCCTGTCCGGCGGATCAGGTCGCAGGAAAGCAACGGTGACTCATCGGCGCAGATGGGCGTGGAACGCCCCGCGTCTGCGACAGGATCCGTCGGACAGGCCCTAGTTCTCGAACCAGCCCTTGTCGTGCGCCAGCATGATGGCCTCCAGCCGGGTATTGACACCGATCCGCTGGTAGAACGCCCGCAGCAGCCGGTACATCGCCCGCTCCGAGTAGCCGGTGTCCGAGGCCAGCCGGGACACGGTCCAACCGTCGGAGAGCCGGCGCAACCAGGCGATCTGCTCCGCGGAGGGAACCGGGCCGCGCGGGGCCCGGCCGCCCCGGCCGGTCACCAGGAGATCGGCCACTTCGCCCGGCATCACCGCCTCGCCGTCCAGGGCCGCGGACACCGCCCGCTGCAACGTCGGCACCGTCGCCTCGCGCGCCACGACCGACCGGGCACCGGCCCGCATGGCCCGCATGGCCCGCACATCCAGGGAGGCATCGCCGGCGGACGGCAGCGCGACGACGAGCGGGCGGGGCCGTAGGCGGCACAGAGCGGTCAGCCGGTCCAGGTCCTCCGCGGAGCGCAGGGTCATCAGCACCACGCCGCCCGGGCGTTCACGCAGCCAGGCTTCGGCGTTCGCGGGCTCCTCGACGAGGTGCCCCAGGCTCGACAACGACGCTGCGACACCATGCCGGAACACCGGCAAGGGGTCCAGGACCGCGACATGAACGGTTGCCGTGATCTCCGTCCCTCCCTGTGACCGCCGCGCTACCGGCCGGAACGCAGCCGACAGCTTAGAGCCGGTCAGGAACCTGCCGGCGGACGGTCATGGGTGCGCACGATCAGTCATGGACCTGCGCCGCTCCGCTCCCCTAGCGTCTGATCCACCATCGACGCGTGGGGGGAGTCGCGCGTGGTCTACTCCGACAACTCCGGTCGCCGCATCCGGCGGCGCATCAAGCGCCGCAGGCAACCAGCGGGCAGTCACCCCGACGAGGCCCGGTACATCCGCCAGGTCGCGGAGGAGAACCCGGGGGCCACGCCCGAAGAGGTGCACGCGGAGATCTATTACGTCCGGGGCCGCCACGACATTTCCAAGGACATGGTGCGCAGGGTTCTCGGCGAGCCCCGCCCCAGGGTGCCATGGTGGCCCTTCGGCCGATGACCGGCCTGGGACCCGACAGCTTCTTGCATGGAGCGGCGACCGGTCGCGAGCACCCCTGGTGGACAGGGCGAGCAGGGCCTGACGCGCGGTGGAAGGCTGCCGCTGCCCTGTCCCGATCTCCTGCCGCCGGGCAGCCTCGGCGTTGCGTAGGGCAGCCAACACACGGCCAATCTCATCAGTTTGACAAAGGCTCACTGGTCGGACCGCGCCCAAGGCACAGCACGGCGAGCGCCGAGTCGAGGGGGCGCGAGAGTCGACATCTGCGACGGGTCCGGGCCTACTGCCGCATAGGATCACATGAGGTGTCTGGCCCGCTGGTCACGCGCTGGTCGCGCTGGCTACGGGAACCAGGTAAAAGCCCAGGTCAGAGGCGGTAAACCGAGGCAACGGCCGGGGCCGCCACCCCCCACAGGAGAGGCCCCGGCCGTCGCGCGGCACGGGCCGCGCGGCGACCCGTACTCCCTACAGCGCCGGGAGTGCGGTTTCCGTCACACCTTGCGCGCGTCACGAAGTAGTTGCATGTTCTATGGACATGGACGGGCGGCGGTTTCAGGTCGTAACGTGCCTTTCGCGCCGGACGGCCAAGCGGAAGACCACCGCTACGACCTGCGGTCCCGAGACCGCGAAGCATCGACCGAGGAACCACGACGTGGGGGACGACGCGGAGCTGACAGCCGCGGTGCTCGCGGCACAGCACGGGGACGAGACCGCGTTTCGGACCGTGTATCGCGCGGTGCACCCGCGGCTGCTGGGATACGTGCGCACACTGGTCGGTGATCCCGACGCCGAGGACGTGACGTCCGAGGCCTGGCTGCAGATCGCCCGCGACCTCGAGCGGTTCGCCGGAGACGCGGACCGGTTCCGCGGCTGGGCCGCCCGGATCGCGCGCAACCGTGCCCTGGACCACATCCGCATGCGCGGTAGACGGCCGGCGACCGTCGGCGACGAGACCGAGCTGGCCGGCCGGGCCGCCGATTCCGACACCGCGGGCGAGGCCATCGAGGCGCTGGCCACCGACCGCGCCCTCGGCCTCATCGCCCGGCTGCCGCAGGACCAGGCCGAGGCCGTCGTGCTGCGGGTGGTCATGGGACTGGACGCCAAGACGGCCGCCGACACCCTCGGCAAGCGGCCCGGCGCGGTGCGCACCGCCGCCCATCGAGGCCTGAGGAGACTCGCCGAGCTGCTCGGCGACGACCCGGAGACGGCCGGCGTGCTCGACGCGCTGCCGCCCCAGCGAGGACCGCGGCCCCGTACCGTGACGTCCGCCGGTGTGACGCATGTGCGCACCCGGACGCAGAGGGACATGTGATGGCCGACAAGCAGGACAGGTGGCTCGACCGCGAGACGTCGGAGCGTCTGCTGCGCGGTGAGTCACCCGACGACGCTGTCGCCCACGCGGCCCGCGAAGACGCCGAACGGCTCGCCAGGACGCTCGGCGCGCTCTCGGCGTCGGTTGCCGCCGTGCCGCCCGCCGACGAGGAACTGCCCGGCGAGGCCGCGGCCCTGGCCGCGTTCCGCAAGGTGCACGCCGACCGTCATGACCTCGCGGCCCGCCCCGGCCGCAGGGGCGCCGCGGGTCTCTCCGACGTCGCCGGGCACACGGGTTCGGCCGCCCGGGCCGCCCGGGCGGCCCGAGCCGCGGCCCCGGACGCGCCGTCGCCGGACGGCGGCGACGCGGGCCTGGTCCGCATCGGCGGGCGGGTCGCGCAGAGCGGACGCCGTCCGCGCCGGGGCCGGCCCGTGCGGCTGGGGCTCGCCGCCGCGTTGGCCGTCGGGATGGTCGGCGGGGTGTCGGCCGCGACGGCGGCCGGTTATCTGCCGACGCCGTTCGACGATCAGGCGCCCGGGCGGCCCGTGACGTCGGTCTCCGCGCCCGCGCCCTCCGACGGCCGTCCGCTCGGCTCGCCCTCCCCGACCGTGCCGGCCGGCGACGGCGAGGCGTCCGCGCCGGGGCCCGGCGCGGGCGCCCCCGGCCGCGGCGCGGGGGGGCAGAAGGCGGGCGGCGGCGCCGAGATCGGG
>NZ_JBEPBI010000037.1:0-52956 GCF_040299045.1 Streptomyces sp. NPDC001027 | reverse complement strand
CGGGGCCCCGTCGTTTATCGGCCATCCGACCGTGAAGGTCACGGAGAGGTCTCGTCCTGGGTGCTGACTACACCTCATCGATGTGGCTAACATCACCGGGGCGTGCGGCGATGATGCCGCGGCTGATGGAGGTGCGACGTGCTGCCAGAACGGGGACGAGACGGCCGTGTCACCAGGGGTGCCCGCATCCTGGGCACCCGCACCGCGTGGACGCCCGTCGGCGACGGCGAGTTCTTCTGCCCGGGCTGCGGCGGGGACCGCAACTACCAGAGGCTCACCGGCCAGCGCCGCTTCACCGTGCTCGGCGTGCCCGTCCTGCCGCGCGGCGAGACCGGCCCGGTCGTCGAGTGCGCGGCCTGCCGCCGGCACTTCGGCGCAGACGCCCTCGACCACCCCACCACCGTCCGCTTCTCGGCGATGCTCCGCGACGCCGTCCACACCGTCGCCCTCGCGGTGCTGTCCGCGGGCGGCGGCTGCGCCCGACCCGCCCTCGAGACGGCGGCGGGAGCGGTCCGCGCGGCCGGCTTCGCCGACTGCACGGAGGAACAGCTCGCCGCCCTCGTCGACGCGCTGGCCGCCGACACCGGCCGCAGCCACGGCGAGCCGTACACACCCGGGCTCGCCATAGAGCTCCACGAGGCCCTCGACCCGCTCACCCCCCACCTCGCACCGGTCGGCCGCGAATCGATCCTGCTGCAGGGCGCCCGCATCGCCCTCGCGGACGGCCCGTACACCCCGGCCGAACGCGAGGTCCTCGCGACGGTGGGCGCGGCCCTGACGATCTGCGCGGACGACGTGACCCGCCTCCTGGCGGCGGCCCGCACGCCGTCCTGATACTCCCCGGGGAGTAGGGCGGCGGCCCGGCCGCCCCCGGGAGTACCCCCGAAGTCGCCCCCGGGCGCGACGATCGGCCCCTCCTTCGCCGGAAGTCTGGAGAACGCAAGCCGGACAGCCGCGCCGAAAGGAGGTCCCGTTCCATGGGGGCCGGAGATTTCATCAGAGCCGGACGGACCAAGGGAGGGCGCAGGGTCGTCCCCTGGGTGGTGCTCGTGCTGTGGGCGGGCGTGCTCGCGCTCGCCTCGCCGTTCGCCGCCCGGCTCGCCGACGTGGTGGCGGTGTGGGGCGCGGCGCTCGGACTCGGCGGGCTGGTGTTCGGGCCGGTGCTCGGCTTCGAGGGCACGGATCCCGGGCTAGGTCTGCTGTCCTTCGTCTTCCTGGTCGCCCTAGGCGTCGACTACGGCATCTTCCTGATGCACCGGATGCGGGAGGAGTCGCTGCGCGGCGCCGAACCCGACGCGGCGGCGCTGACCGCGCTGCGCAGCACCGGCGGGGTCAGCGCCTCCGCCGGGCTCGTCCTCGCCGCGACCTTCGCCGTCCTGACGAACATGGGACTCGTGCAACTCGTCGAGCTGGGCTTCGTGATCGCGGTGGGCGTGCTCCTGGACACCTTCCTCGTCCGGACCTACCTGGTGACCAGCGCGAGCGTCGCGCTGGGGCGGACGGTGTGGTGGCCGGGCCCGCTGTCCCGGGCGCCGGAACCCGAAGTTGCCGAACGTGAACGGCAGTTCGCCTGACCGCCCGGGCGCCCCTCTTGACCGGAAGGGCGCCCGGGTGCCGCAGGATGGTCCCGTGCAGGCAACCACGACACCGGCGCGCGCCCGGCGGGGCGAGCGGATCATGACGGTGATCAACCGCGATCCCCGCACCGCGCCGCACCGCACCCGAACCGACGCGCTGCTGGCCGCGGCCACCGCCCTGTTCGCCACGGCCATCGCCCTCGGCGGCGCCGACGGCGGCGGGAACAGCGGTCCCCCCGCGCTCGGCTGGACGCTGCTGCTCGCCGGCCACGTGCCCCTCGTATGGCGCCGCCGCTCCCCGCTGACGGCCCTGCTCGCGGTGGTGGCCTGCATCGTGCCGTACCACACCCTCGACTACGACCACGCCGCGCCCATCGCCGGGACCATGGTGGCGCTCTACACGGTCGCGGCGAGCGGCACGGCACGCCGCACGCTGCTCACCGGCGTCGCCGTCCTCGGCGTGACGCTGGTCGCCAACGCCCTCACCAACCCCGACGGCGTGCTGGAGGTGCTGCGGATCTCCGGCTGGGTCATCGCCGTCCTGTTCTGCGGCATGAGCGCCCGCTTCTACCGCCAGTACGTCGCCGCCATCGTGGAGCGCGCCGAGCGAGCGGAGCGCACCCGGGACGAGGAGGCCCGCCGCCGGGTCGCCGAGGAACGCCTGCGCATCGCCCGTGACCTGCACGATCTGCTGGCGCACACCATCACCCTGGTCGGCGTGCAGACCTCCGTCGCCGCCCACGTCCTGACCGCGGACCCCGAGCGCCTCGACCGCGCGGCCGTGGCCAAGGCCCTCGACGACATCGCCGAGACCTGTCGCAGTGCGCGCGCCGAGATCCGTACGACGCTGGAGGTGCTGCGCGAGAACGGCGCCCCCGAGGCGCGCGGACCGCTCCCCGGCCTGCACGGCCTGGCCGACCTCGTGGAGACGGCGCGGGCGGCCGGGGCGGAGGTCGACCTCTCGGTGACGGTGACGACGCCCGGGACGCCGCCGTCGGTCGGCGCGGCCGTCTACCGGATCGTCCAGGAGGCGCTCACCAACGCGGTCCGGCACGGCGGACGGTACGGTGCGCCGGTGGGGGTGCGGGTACGGGTGTACGAGGCAGAGGGCGCGGTGCGTGTCGAGATCACCGACGACGGGGCGGGCGACGCCGGCACGACGGTCGCCGGCACGACGGGAGTCGGTCCAGCGGGCGTCGCTACAGCGGGCGTCGGCGCGGCGGCCGCCGACGTCCGGGGCGCCGCGCCGGGCGCCGGGGGGCGGGCGGTCCCGGGCGGGGACGCGCGCGTCGGCAGGCCCCGGTCCGCGACAGACGCGCCGGGCTTCGGTCTCGTCGGCATGCGCGAACGCGCCCGCAGTGTGGGCGGCACGCTGACCGCGGGGCCGCGGGACGACGGGAGGGGCTTCGCGGTGAGAGCCGTGCTGCCGACGGAGGAGAGCCGATGAGCGCCAGCCGGACGATCCGGGTGCTGCTGGCCGACGACCAGACCCTGGTCCGGGCCGCGTTCGCGATGCTCGTCGAGTCCGCGCCGGACATGGAGGTCGTCGGGCAGGCCGGCACCGGCCGGGAGGCGCTGGCGGCGGCCCGCGGCGAGCGGCCCGACCTCGTCGTCATGGACGTCCGCATGCCCGATCTCGACGGCATCGAGGCGACCCGGCTGATCGCCGCCGACGAGGACCTGACCGGGGTCCGGGTGCTGGTCCTGACCACCTACGACACGGACGCGAACATCGTCGAGGCGCTCCGCGCGGGCGCTTCGGGCTTCCTGGTGAAGGACACCCGGCCCGCCGAACTCCTGGACGCCATCCGCACGGTCGCCGCCGGCGAGGCCCTGCTGTCGCCGGGGCCGACGGCCCGGCTGATCGCCCGGTTCCTGCGCAGCCCCTCCGGGCCGCCAGCGGTCGGCGGCCCGGAGGGCCTCTCCGAACGGGAGCGCGAGGTGCTCGCCCTCGTCGCCCGCGGGCTGACCAACGCCGAGATCGGCGAGACGCTGGGCCTCAGCCCGCTCACCGCCAAGACCCACGTCAGCCGGATCATGGGCAAGCTCGGCGCCCGGGACCGGGCCCAACTGGTCATCGTCGCCTACGAGTCGGGACTGGTGACGCCCGGCAGCCCATGACCGCGCCCGGGCGGAACGCGACCCTAGGGCAGCGTCCGCTGGTACGTGCGGTCCGTGTCGGAGTCGTAGACGAGCTTGCCCGCGCCGTCGTACCCCTTCACGTGCGGGGCCAGCGTGACCTGCCGGTCCAGCATCCCCGCGGCCACGAACCAGCCGTGGTCGAGCGTGGCGGCGACCGGGCCCGCGTCGCCGTAGGAGACGGTCACCTTGGCCACCGACGGCTCGACGACGCCGATGGCGGCCCAGCGGAACGGCAGCTTCCAGTGCCCCTTGTCGAGGAACGACTGCTGGTACAGCACACCGCCGTTGACATCGGGCACGACCACGCCCGCGTCCGGCGAGTTCGCCTCGCTCGAGCTGACGCTGATGCCGGAGGCCACGCCGTCCTCGATGTCGCACACCACCCGGAAGCCGGCCGGCTGCTCCTTCACGCCGACGACGTGGAAACCGTCGCCGGGTGCGTTGGAGTCGCCCGTGCTCTTCGCGGCGAGGATGATCCGGTAGTCCTGGGCCTTGCCCAGCCGGGCCTTCGTGCCGCCCTCGGCCTTCAGGCACGTCGCCAGCCCGTCCGCCGCCTGCGCGAAGGTGATCCCGTCCAGCAGCTGACCGTCCGTGGCCGGCCGCGCGGGCCCGGAGGCGTCGCCGCCGGTCGCCGTGCCCGTCGTCGTGCCCGGGTTCGCGTCCGTGCCGCCCGGGACGCTCGCCGACGGCTGCGGCGCCGCCGTGTCGGAGCGCTGCCCCCCGTGCCCGCCGGCCACGGCGTACGCCCCCGCCGGCACGACGGCCAGCGCCGCCAGCACCGCTCCGGTCAGCGCCACGCGCCGCCGCCGCTCGGTCAGTCCCCGCTGCCGGATCGCCGGATACGGCGCGGGGGAGGGGCTGATGGTGTACGCGTCCTCCGCGAGCAACTCACGCATCCGCGCCTCGAACCCGAAGTCCTCTTGCCCGCCTGTCTCGTTCACTGCTGTCTCCCTGCCCCCGACCGTCCGCCGGCGTGCGGCCCGCGGACAGTCCCGGATACGTTCGCAACTTCGCCAGGCCCTTCGACGCCTGGCTCTTGACCGTGCCGGTCGAGCAGCCGAGCACCTCGGCCACCTCCGCCTCGGAGAGGTCCTCCCAGTACCGGAGCACCACCACCGCCCGCTGCCTGGGCGGCAGTTGGGCGAGTCCCGCGAGCAGCGAGCCGCGCTCCTCCACCCGGCCCGCGCTCTCGTCTAGCCCCGCCCGGTCCGGGGGCGCCGCGGTCAGCGCCTCGGTGACCCGCCGTTTGCGGAACCGGTCGCTGTTGCACGTGACCAGCATCCGCCGCACGTACGCCTCCGGGCTGTCGCTGCGCGATATCCGCCGCCACGACCGGTACGCCTTGGCCAGCGCGGTCTGCGTCAGGTCCTCCGCGTGATGGACGTCCCCGGTGAGCAGATACGCGGTTCGCACGAGCCGGGACCACCGCGCTCTGACGAACTCGTGGAACCGGTCCTCTTGTTCGGCCTGCATCAAGCACCCTCCTCGACCCCCAGACCACCGGTGGGCCGGAATCGGTTGCCCGGTTCCGGCGAACACGTTGGAATGGAGTGATGGACAAGGACGCATGGGCCTGGAGTGAGGACGCCCCCGGAGTGCTCGCGCTGCCCTCCGGCCGGCTGATCCGCGGCCGCGGCCTGCGCCGCCCGCTCGATGAGTCGGCGCCCGTCCCGGCCTACGGCCTCTACCTGCTCGGCCGGCGTCCCGTGGCGCCGCCCTGGGAGTGCCGCTGGCTCCGGTGGCCCGACTTCCGCCTCCCCGCCGACCGAGGGGACGCCCGCGCGGCCCTCGCCGAGGCGTGGCGCCGGGCAGCCGACGAGCGCGTGGAGATCGCCTGCGCCGGCGGCCGCGGCCGCACCGGCACCGCCCTCGCCTGCCTGGCCGTCCTGGACGGCGTCCCCCCGCAGACGGCGGTCGACTTCGTCCGCCGCCACTACGACCGCCACGCGGTGGAGACGCCGTGGCAGAGGGCATATGTGCGACGGTTCGGCGGCTCCGGCGAACCGCAGGTCCGCGGCTAGACTGACAGCTCCTCGGGACCGGGTCTACAAGGTCCGCCGGGGGCCCGTCGAGGAGGCGAGGATGCCGGCACCCGCGGTAGTGATCGGCGCCGGAGTGGTGGGTCTCACCACGGCGGTCAGCCTCGCGGAGGCGGGACGGGACGTGCGGGTGGACGCCGAACTGCTTCCCGGCGACACGACCTCGGCTGCCGCGGGCGCCTCGTGGGATCCGTTCCTGGCCGAACCGGCCGATCTGGTGGAGCGCTGGAGCAAAAAAACCCTGCGCGTTCTGTTGAAACTAGGAGCCGACGACGGCACGGGGGTCCGTCTCGTCGAAGGCACGCATGAGTCCCGCATTCCGCGGGACGTGCCGACCTGGGCCCCCTGGGTCGACGCCGAACCGTGCGATCCGAAGGATCTGCGCCCAGGTTACGTGGAGGGCTGGCGCTACCGTGCTCCCGTCGTCGACATGCCCAGGTACCTGAGCTATCTCGCCGACCGGCTGGCCCAAGCCGGCGGGCGGCTGCGACAGCACCGCTACGCCTCGCTCGAAGAGGCGTCGTCGGAAGCGTCCGTCATCGTGAACTGCACGGGAACAGGCGCGCGAACCCTGGTCATGGACTCGTCCGTGGAGGCGGTGCGCGGCCAGCTCGTCGTGGTTGAGAATCCCGGCATCACGACGTTCTTCTGTGACGACACCCCAGAAGCCGAAGAACTCACGTACCTCTACCCGCAGTCCGACGTGGTGGTCCTGGGCGGTACCTCGGACCGGGGGAACTGGGATCTCCGTCCCGATGCCACCGCCGCGGCGGACATCGTCCGGCGGTGTGCAGCGGTCGAGCCTTCCCTCGCCGCCGCCCGGGTGGTGGGTCACCGAGTCGGTCTCAGGCCGGTCAGACCCCGGGTGCGGCTGGAGACGGAGCGCCGCGACGGCACGTTGATCCTGCACAACTACGGTCACGGAGGCGCCGGGCTGACCCTGTCCTGGGGATGTGCCCGCGAGGCCGCCGATCTGCTGCGCGTCGCCGAGTAGGCGACCGGGGCACTCACTCCCTGACCTGCCACTGACGGCGGCCCGCCGTCCCCGCCTCGGGACCTCGCCGGTAGAGATAAAGCCAGGTCCGGCCGGAGAGGGCACAGGCCAGCGCGGCGGTCCAGGGCCAACTGGTGGCACCCGTCGCGACGACCCCCGCGCCGATGAGGGGCGAGGCCGCCGTGAACGCCATGAGGACCACTTCCACGAAACTCTTGCGGAAGCGGTGGGCGATGGAGAACTCCGACCGCTCGTACCACGCGATACCGATGCTCAGCAGGGCGGCCAGAACCATGGTCGTCCTGGGATCGCCGCTTGCCTGTGCATAGGTGACGGGGAGAGAGATGAGAAACGGCAGCACACCGCCGAACTCGGAGAGCACGTTGCCGTATTTCATGATCCTCCCGAACGTGTTCGAGTGGATCCGCGCGAGTTCCCCCGAGGCGCTGGCGTACACGATCAGGGACAACACGGTGCTGAAGGTGGCGCCTATGAGGAGGAGGCGCACATCGTCCGGGAACCGTGTAGAGGTGAAGGCGAAGCCCAAGAGGAACGTGATGGCCGCGAGTATCGCCCCGGAGAACGCTATGCCCGCCGCTGCCTCGCCGGACTGAAGGGTTGCAGGGTCGTCCTGCTCGAAACGCGTGATCTCCAGCGCGGGTTCACCCCGCAGGGACACCAGCGCGGTCACGGCCTGATCCTGCGACGCGAGGGATTCGATCAGTTGCGTCTGCGCGCTGAGGGGGACCAGATAGCGCGTGTCGGGGTCTATGTACTCGACACGTCTCTTGTGCTGGTAGTGCAGGCAGACTCCGCCGGGATGCCGACTGGTGTGCATCACACGGGTGCCGATGAAGCCGCTCTTCAGCAGGAGCCCCGACAGCGGGACGTTCGCGATCTCGATCACGGCCGACACCAAGGGGGCCGGACCGACGCCGTCGGAGATGTGCCGGGACAACTCGTCCAGGAGACGCAGAGCGATTCCCCGCCGGCGGAGACCGTCATGGACGGCAACCGCCGATAGGCGCACATGTCCGGGAGAAGGCATTTCCGCGGCGACGCATCCGACGACCGCGCCCTCGGACTCGGCGACCCGGACCAGCCTCCCGGCGATCGACTCGGCCAGCAGGGCAGACGACGGCCCCTCGTCGGTGTCGCACGTCGCCGCCAGCAGTCGCGTGAGCTTTGGCAGGTCGTCTGCGCGCGCTTCCCGGGTGGACCATGCGTTCATACCGATCGAGCCCCCTCGGCTGTGTCCGCCGACGCAAGCGGGCCCACCGCCCCTGTGCTTCCCCCGGCCTGCTCCCCAAACCGTTCGATCGTACAGATCTGTTACCGGGCCGTCCCCTCCGAGCCGCCGGGAGCCCGGCCCGCCCCCGGTGCTCGGGCACGGCTTCCGGCGGGCGTAGGCGAGAATGGGGGCATGAGTCTGTTCCGTGATGACGGGATCGTGCTGCGCACCCAGAAGCTGGGTGAGGCGGATCGCATCATCACGCTGCTCACGCGCGGGCACGGGCGGGTGCGGGCGGTGGCCCGGGGGGTGCGGCGGACGAAGTCGAAGTTCGGGGCGAGGCTCGAGCCGTTCTCCCACGTCGACGTGCAGTTCTTCGCTCGGGGCAGCAGCGAGCTGGTCGGACGCGGACTGCCGCTGTGCACGCAGAGCGAGATCATCGCCCCCTACGGCGGCGGCATCGTGACCGACTATGCCCGGTACACCGCCGGGACGGCCATGCTGGAGACCGCCGAGCGGTTCACCGACCACGAGGGCGAGCCGGCCGTGCAGCAGTACCTGCTGCTCGTGGGCGCGCTGCGGACGCTGGCCCGCGGCGAGCACGCCCCGCATCTCGTGCTGGACGCGTTCCTGCTGCGGTCGCTGGCCGTGAACGGGTACGCCCCCAGCTTCGGCGACTGCGCCAGGTGCGGGATGCCGGGGCCCAACCGGTTCTTCTCGGTCGCCGCCGGCGGCTCCGTCTGCGCGGACTGCCGGGTGGCCGGCAGCGTCGTACCCTCGCCGCAGACCCTGGTCCTCCTGGGCGCGCTGCTCACGGGAGACTGGGAGACGGCCGACGCGTGCGAGCCGCGGCACGTCCGGGAGGGCAGCGGGTTGGTGTCCGCCTATCTGCACTGGCACCTGGAGCGCGGACTGCGCTCCCTTCGGTACGTCGAGAAGTAAGCGTCGAGAAGTAAGCGAAGCGAACGTCTAAGGAGACAAGAGGCACATGGTCGTACGCGGGTTCCTGGGGCGGCAGCGTCGGGAGTACAGGACTCCGGAGCCGCACCCGTCCGGCGCTCGGCCGCCGAAGCTCCCCGGTGAGCTGGTCCCCGAGCATGTGGCGATCGTCATGGACGGCAACGGGCGCTGGGCCAAGGAGCGCGGGCTGCCGCGCACCGAGGGGCACAAGGTCGGCGCCGAGCAGGTCCTCGACGTGCTGCAGGGCGCGGTCGAGATGGGTGTGCGCAACATCTCGCTGTACGCCTTCTCCACCGAGAACTGGAAGCGCTCGCCCGACGAGGTCCGCTTCCTGATGAACTTCAACCGCGACTTCATCCGCAAGACCCGCGACACCCTCGACGAGCTCGGCATCCGGGTGCGCTGGGTGGGCCGGATGCCCAAGCTGTGGAAGTCGGTCGCCAAGGAGCTCCAGGTCGCGCAGGAGCAGACCAAGGACAACGACCGGCTCACCCTGTACTTCTGCATGAACTACGGCGGCCGCGCCGAGATCGCCGACGCGGCGCAGGCGCTCGCGGAGGACGTGAAGGCGGGCCGGCTGGACCCGTCCAAGGTCACCGAGAAGACCCTCGCGAAGTACCTGTACTACCCGGACATGCCGGACGTCGACCTGTTCCTGCGGCCGAGCGGCGAGCAGCGCACCTCCAACTACCTGCTCTGGCAGAGCGCGTACGCGGAGCTGGTCTTCCAGGACGTCCTGTGGCCCGACTTCGACCGCCGCGACCTGTGGCGGGCCTGCGTCGAGTTCGCCTCCCGCGACCGCCGTTTCGGCGGCGCCACCCCGAACGAGGTCCTGCTGTCCCTGGAGGGCGAGCAGCAGGGCTAGGGCCCTGGAGCCCTGGGCCAGGTCAGGCCTTCCCCGCGCGTCACCGGAGTCGGGCGCGCGGGGGTCGTGGGGCGTTCGCGGGGCGTCCGGCGTCCACGGCGGCCGTCCCGGCGGAGTCCGACGGGTCAGCCGCCGGAGGCGCCCGCGCAGTCCGCGCAGGTGCCGAAGATCTCCACGGTGTGGGCCACGCTGACATAGCCGTGCTCTGCCGCGATCGCCTCGGCCCACTTCTCGACCGCCGGGCCCTCCACCTCCACGGCTTTGCCGCAGAGGCGGCAGACGAGGTGGTGGTGGTGCTCGCCGGTGGAGCAGCGGCGGTACACCGACTCGCCGTCCGACGTGCGCAGGACGTCGACCTCGCCGGCGTCGGCGAGGGACTGGAGGGTGCGGTACACCGTGGTCAGGCCCACCGAGTCGCCCTTGTGCTTGAGCATGTCGTGCAGTTCCTGAGCGCTGCGGAACTCCTCGACCTCGTCGAGCGCGGCCGCCACCGCGGCACGCTGCCGGGTGGAGCGGCCCCTCACAGGCGGTCCAGCGGTCGTCACCGTCGTCTCCTCACGTCTGCGGCTTGCCGGGCCATTGTGCCAGCCGCGGCTGTGCGCAGTCAGACGCCGACCCCGTCCCCCGCGTCCCTCGTGGCCGGAATCGTGCACTCGGCGGGGTCGCCGGCGGGTCCCTGCGCGGCCAGGGCACGGGCGCGGCGGCGGGCCAGCGGGGCGGCCAGCACGCTCAGCGCGATGAACGCGGCGATGGTCAGCAGGACGATCGTCGCACCGGGCGGAACGTCCTGGTAGTAGGAGGTGACCGTGCCGCCGAGGGTCACCGTCACACCGATCGCGACGGCGATCGCGAAGGTGGCGGCGAAGCTGCGGCTGAGCTGCTGGGCGGCGGCCACGGGGACCACCATCAGCGCGCTGACCAGCAGCAGGCCCACCACCCGCATGGCGACGGTCACGGTCACCGCCGCGGTGACGGCCGTCAGCAGGTTCAGCGCCCGCACGGGCAGGCCCGTCACGCGGGCGAACTCCTCGTCCTGGCTGACGGCGAAGAGCTGGCGGCGCAGGCCCAGGGTGACCGCGACGACGAAGGCAGCCAGCAGGCAGATCGCGGTGACGTCCGACTCGGAGACGGTCGACAGCGACCCGAAGAGGTACGACGTCAGGTTGGCGTTGGAGCCGCCGGGCGCGAGGTTGATGAACATCACGCCGCCGGCCATGCCGCCGTAGAAGAGCATGGCGAGGGCGATGTCGCCGCGGGTCCTGCCGTACCAGCGGATCAGTTCCATCGCCACCGCGCCCAGCACGGAGACAGCGGTCGCCATCCACACCGGGGAGGCGTTGAGGAGGAAGCCGAGGCCGACGCCGGTCATCGCGACGTGGCCGATGCCGTCGCCCATGAGGGCCTGGCGGCGCTGGACGAGGTAGACGCCGACCGCGGGCGCGGTGATGCCGACGAGGACGGCGGCGAGCAGGGCCCGCTGCATGAAGGCGTAGTCGAGGATGTCCATCAGCTCAGCAGTCCCGTGCGGATCGGTTCGACGCCCGCGGGCGCGTGCGGGTGTACGTGGTCGTGGCCGGGGAGGGCGTGCTGCCCGACGGCCGGGGTGGGCGGACCGTCGTGCAGGACGCAGCCGTCGCGCAGGACGACCGCCCGGTCGATGAGGGGCTCCAGCGGGCCCAGCTCGTGCAGCACGAGCAGGACGGTCCTGCCCTGCGCGACCTGCTCCTTCAGGGTGCCGGCCAGGACCTCCTGACTGGCGAGGTCGACGCCGGCCATCGGCTCGTCCATGATCAGCAGCTCCGGTTCGGCGGCGAGCGCGCGGGCGATGAGCACGCGCTGGTGCTGGCCGCCGGAGAGGGCGTCCACGTTGTCCTTGGCGCGGTCGGCCATGCCGACGAGGTCCAGGGCCCGGCGGACGGCCGCGTGGTCGGCCTTGCGGAAGACGCCGAAGCGGGTGCGGGAGAGCCGGCCCGAGGAGACGACCTCCGTCACCGTCGCCGGGACGCCGCCCGCGGCGGTGGTGCGCTGCGGCACGTAACCGATCCGCGACCAGTCACGGAACCGGCGGTGCGCGGTGCCGAACAGCTCGATCTCGCCCGCGTCGATCGCCACCTGGCCGATGACGCTGCGCACGGCCGTCGACTTCCCGGAGCCGTTCGCGCCGAGCAGGGCGACGACCTCACCGCGCCGCACGGTGAGATCGACGCCCCGCAGCACGGGGCGCGAGCCCAGCTGGGCGCGGACTGCGCGCATCGCGATCACGGGCTCGGCCTTCGCGTCCATGACGCCCTCCGTAGAGATCACTTGGTTCCCAGGGCCGTCTGCAGCGCCTTGAGGTTCGCCTGCTGGACCGAGAAGTAGTCCTTGCCGCGGGACTTGTCCGTGATGCCCTCGATCGGGTCGAGGACGTCCGTCTTCAGTCCGGCGTCGCCGGCGATGGTCTTCGCGGTCTTGTCGCTGACGAGCGTCTCGTAGAACACGGTGGTGACGCCGTCGGCCTTGGCCATCTTCTCAAGCTCCTTCACGCGCGCGGCGCTGGGCTCCGACTCGGGGTCGAGGCCGTTGATGGCCTCCTCGGTCAGGCCGTAGCGCTCGGCGAGGTAGCCGAAGGCGGCGTGGGTGGTGACGAACACCTTGGCCTTGGTGTTCGCGAGGCCCGTCCTGAACTCGGCGTCGAGACCGCCGAGCTTCTTCACCAGGGCCGCGGTGTTGGTCCTGTAGTCGGCCGCGTGGTCCGGGTCGGCCTTCTCGAAGGCCTTGCCGACGCCCTCGGCGACCTGGGCGTAGCGCACCGGGTCGAGCCAGATGTGCGGGTCGAGGCCGGCCAGCTCCTCGTTCTCGTGGTCGTCGTGCTCGGCCGCGTGGCCGCCGACCTCGTTGCCGTGCTTCTCCAGCGTGGTGAGGGAGGCGGCGTCGATCTTGGTCTTGACCTCGGACTGGGCCACCGCGTCGTCGACGGAGGGCTGGAGGTTCTTCAGGTAGAGCACCGCGTCGGACTCCTGGAGCGCGGCGGTCTGCTTGGCGCTGATCTCCAGGTCGTGCGGCTCCTGGCCGGGCTGGGTGAGGCTGGTGACGTGGACGTGGTCCCCGCCTATCTGCTCGGCGAGGAAGGCCATCGGATAGAACGACGCGACGACGTCGAACTTGTCCGTGTTGGCCGCGGCCGCGCTGTCGGAGGAGCAGGCGGAGAGGGCGCCGAGGCCGAGGGCCGTTGCCGCCGCGATCGCGGTGCCGGATATGAGTCGTCGTGCGTTCATGACAGTCATTTTCAACAAATATGGAAACCGTTGTCAACAACGCTTCGGGCAAGGGCCCGGTAAGGGCCCGGTAAGCCCCGAAGGGCTGCGATATGGCCGCTGGAGACCGGGTCCCGGCGGGGTACCGATTTGGTCGAGGGGGAGTCCCCGCCGGTACCCTGAAGTCTTCGCTGGAAGCATCTCGCTTCGTCGCCCGTCGTCGTTATGAAGAGAGCACCGTGGCCGCCGACAAGATCGACACCATCGTCAGCCTGAGCAAGCGCCGTGGCTTCGTATTCCCCTGCAGTGAGATCTACGGCGGTCAGCGTGCCGCCTGGGACTACGGACCGCTGGGTGTCGAGCTCAAGGAGAACCTGAAGCGTCAGTGGTGGCGCTACATGGTGACGTCGCGCGAGGACGTGGTCGGCATCGACTCGTCCGTCATCCTGGCCTCCGAGGTCTGGGTGGCCTCCGGTCACGTCGCCACCTTCTCCGACCCGCTCACCGAGTGCACCTCCTGCCACAAGCGGTTCCGCGCGGACCACCTGGAGGAGGCCTACGAGGCCAAGCACAACCGTCTGCCGGAGAACGGCATGGCGGACATCAACTGTCCCAACTGCGGCAACAAGGGCCAGTTCACCGAGCCCAAGCAGTTCTCGGGTCTGCTCTCCACCCACCTCGGCCCGACCCAGGACACCGGCTCCATCGCCTACCTGCGGCCCGAGACCGCCCAGGGCATCTTCACCAACTTCGCCCAGGTGCAGACCACTTCGCGCCGCAAGCCGCCGTTCGGCATCGCGCAGATGGGCAAGTCCTTCCGCAACGAGATCACGCCCGGCAACTTCATCTTCCGCACCCGCGAGTTCGAGCAGATGGAGATGGAGTTCTTCGTCAAGCCGGGCGAGGACGAGAAGTGGCAGGAGTACTGGATGGAGCAGCGCTGGAACTGGTACACCGGCCTGGGCATGCGCGAAGAGAACATGCGGTGGTACGAGCACCCGAAGGAGAAGCTCTCCCACTACTCCAAGCGCACCGCCGACATCGAGTACCGCTTCCAGTTCGGCGGCAACGAGTGGGGTGAGCTGGAGGGCGTCGCCAACCGCACCGACTACGACCTCTCCGCCCACTCCAAGGCCTCCGGCCAGGACCTCTCCTTCTTCGACCAGGAGGCCGGCGAGCGCTGGACGCCGTACGTCATCGAGCCCGCGGCCGGTGTCGGCCGCGCGATGCTGGCGTTCCTGCTCGACGCCTACGTCGAGGACGAGGCCCCCAACGCCAAGGGCAAGCTGGAGAAGCGCACGGTCCTGCGCCTCGACCACCGCCTCGCCCCGGTGAAGGTCGCCGTCCTGCCGCTGTCCCGCAACCCCGAGCTGTCGCCGAAGGCCAAGGGCCTCGCCGCCGCGCTGCGCCAGAACTGGAACATCGAGTTCGACGACGCCGGCGCGATCGGCCGCCGCTACCGCCGCCAGGACGAGATCGGCACGCCGTTCTGTGTGACGGTCGACTTCGACACCCTCGAGGACAACGCGGTCACCGTCCGCGAGCGCGACTCGATGAAGCAGGAGCGCGTCTCCCTCGACCAGATCGAGGGCTACCTCGCCGCCCGCCTGATCGGCGCGTAACCGCCCACGGCGCTCAGCGCACGAGGCCGGCCCCGACGGGACTCCCGTCGGGGCCGGCCTCGCGTCATGCCGTGCAGCCCCGCTCGCGCTGGTGCCCGCGGAGCAGGACGTCGGCGTCGGTCTCCGCGCTGTAGTCGTACACGGCGCGCGCCTCGGCGCGGCGCGTCGCGAGCTCGACGCACACCGGGCAGTCCGGGACCGGCTCGGGCGGACGGCGTAGGCCCAGCATGAACGGGCCGTCCGTCCGCGCCCGCTCGTTCGCCGCGCGCACGCCCGCGTGCAGCCGCTCGCGCTCGGTCGCCGGTCGCAGCGCCGTCGGATCGGCCTGCCACTCCCGGCCGCCGCCGACCGGTCGCAGCATCGCGTAGGGGCCGGAGCGGTCCTGGTACTCGCCGAACCTGTCCGTGGCCGGGTCGTAGAGGAGGGTGCCGGGTTCGTGCTGCATGTCGTCCGCTCCTTATACCCAACTTCCCTACGGAATGTGAGGGTTGGGATACTCTGGGTGGTGGGGGTGTCGTCAGGATGGCCCCCGGGCGGGGCCGACATGCCGTCGACGAGGCCTTCGTGGGCGTTGTGCCGCGCAAATTCCACAAATGCGGGAGGGCTGTGGGATGCCGGCGAGGAGGGTGGTCACGGGGCGCAGCCAGGAGCCCCGGCGACGCTTCGCGGAGGAGCTGCGCCTGCTGCGGGCGGGCAGAGGGGACAGCCTGCGGCAGCTGGAGGAGGTGCTGGGCTGGACCGCGTCCACCTTCGGCAAGATGGAGGGCGGGCAGAGCCTCGGCAGCCCCGAGGTCGTGGAGGCGCTGGACCAGCACTATGGGACGGCGCCGATGCTCCTGACGCTGTGGGAGCTGGCCGTCGCGGACCCGTCGCAGTTCAAGGAGCAGTATCGGCGGTACATGGCCCTGGAGGCGGAGGCGGTCGGGCTGTGGCACTACGGCGTGAGCAGGCCTCCGGGGATGCTTCACACGTCGGCGTACGCACGTGAAGCGCTCGCAGCCGGCGGACTCAACGGCGAGGAGCTGGAACAGCAGGTCGAGGCTCGCGTTGGGCGACGCAAGGTGCTGGAGGGGGTTGATGCACCCCCGTTCCGGATGATTCTGTCCGAGGCGGTGCTGCGTAACTCGCTACGTGAACCGCGAGAATGGCGGGAGCAGTTGGAGTGCTTGCTGGAGGCCGTGGAGCGTCCGAACATCACGCTTCACGTGCTGCCGTTCGGTACGGGGCTCCACTCGTTGGACAGCACCGACATGATGTTCCTGCGCTTGGTGGATGGCCGGACGGTGGCCTATACCGAAAACGATGTGCGAGGTGAACTGGTAGAGGAAACAGGCAGGGTTGAGCGTTTGCACCGCACATATGATGCGGTACGTGACCTGGCGCTGAGTCCCGCCGAGTCGCGGACGTTCATCTTGCGCATCCTGGAGGAAGTGCCGTGCGAGCCATCGACTTGAGCAGCGTGACGTGGCGCAAGAGCAGCTACAGCAACTCGGACGGCGGCCAATGCCTGGAGGTCTCCGACGACCTCCTCAGTCTCGCCGCCTGGCGCAAGAGCAGTTACAGCAACAGCGACGGCGGCAACTGCCTCGAGATCGCCGCAGGCGTCCCCTCCCTCGTCCCGGTTCGGGACAGCAAGGATCCGGACCGGGGTGCGCTCCTCTTCGGCGCGGACGCCTGGGGCTGCTTCGTCCGTGCCTACAGGTCGACGTCCACGTAGAGCGCCGCGTGGTCGGAGGCCGCCGTGCCCTTCGAGGTCACCGTGTCGAAGGACTTGATGTCCTTGGCGAAGATGCCGCGGGTCTCCAGGCCGACGTGCTGGACCTCCGGCCACAGTTCCGGGGAGAGCAGCAGGTAGTCGAGCTTGTTCTCCTCGCTCTTGCAGGTCCCGTGGGTGCCGGGCAGGCCGCTGTAGGCGCGGTGACTCATCACGTCCCGCATGCCGGTGTCCCGCAGGACCGTGGCCGGGGCGCTGTCCGGGTCGTCGTTGAGGTCCCCGGCGACGATGACGTGCGGGGTGCGCTCCAGCGCGGCCCGGTAGATCTCCGCGACCCGCTTCGCCTGGGCCAGGCGCAGATCGGGATTGTCCTGGAACTTGCTCTTCAGGTGGTTGCCGAGGACCACCAGGGGCGTCCCGTTGAGCTGGATCTCGTACTCGGGGCAGTCGCGGCTGAACAGCCGCAGGTCGGGACGCTCGGGCCCGCTGTCGAAGATATGGGTGCGCACGGACGTGATCGGGTGCCGGCTCAGGATGCCGATGTCGATGCCCCGGGGATCGTTGCCGTCGATCAGCAGGACGTAGGGGTAGGGCCGGCGTCCGAGCGCCCCGCCCAGCACCTGGGTGTTGAAGCGCTCCAGGGTGAGCCGGTCCTCGACCTCCACGGTGAGCATGATGTCGGCGTCCACTTCCGAGACCACCCGGCCGGTGTTGCGCACCACGCTCAGCTCGAAGTCGTCCTGTGCCAGTTCGGCCCAACCCGCCCACGCGGAACGGCCCTTGGCGGTGACCTCGACGTGGGTGCTCGCCCCGGAGCCCGTCGTCTTGAAGAGTCCGGAGTCCTTGCCCGGCCGTGACTGGTTCACGTAGATCGGCGGCGGGTTCTTCGGGTCGATGGCGTACGCCCGGTGCTTCTCGATGAGCCCGGCGATCTTGGCTTTGTCGTCGGCCGTGTACACCGGCAGGTCGAGGAGGGCGGCCAGCGCGGCGAAGTCGTCGAGGATCTCCTTGCGCTTCGCCGGGTCCTCGATCCGGAAGGCCGTGGGTCGGCGGAAGAGGTTCTCCATGTTGAACGTGGCGATGCGGATGCTCATGGCATACCTCCACGGCGGCGCAGAAGGGCCGCTCGGCCGGCGGCAGGCGCCGCCGAGGTGACTGCGCACCGACATATTCCATTGTCCTCGCCCTGTGGGACGCGTCGACCGGACGGGCCGGAAGCAGCGACTATGGAATGACAGATATTGAAATCTGTCATCTGTCATGTCAGGCTGGTGTGCATGACGATGCGAACCCGTTCCCTCGGCTCCACCGGCCCCCAGGTCTCCGCCCTCGGCCTCGGCTGCATGGGCATGTCCGCGCTGTACGGCGGCGCGGACCGGGCCGAGGGGATCGCGACGATCCACGCGGCCCTCGAAGCCGGCGTGACCCTGCTGGACACCGGCGACTTCTACGGCATGGGCCACAACGAGCTGCTGATCGGCGAAGCGCTGCGCACCGCACCCGCCGCCCGCCGCGAACAGGCCCTGACCAGCGTGAAGTTCGGCGCCCTGCGCGGCCCCGACGGCTCCTGGGCCGGCTACGACGGGCGGCCCGCCGCGGTGAAGAACTTCGCCGCCTACTCCCTCCGGCGTCTCGGAGTCGACCACATCGACGTCTACCGGATCGCCCGGCTCGACCCCGACGTGCCGATCGAGGAGACGGTCGGCACGATCGCCGAACTGGTCGAGCAGGGGTACGTCCGGCACATCGGCCTCAGCGAGGTCGGCGCCCGGACCATCCGCCGGGCCGCTGCCACCGCGCCGATCGCCGACCTGCAGATCGAGTACGCGCTGATCTCCCGCGGCATCGAGAGGTCGATCCTGCCGGTGACCCGTGAACTGGGGATCTCGATCACCGCGTACGGCGTGCTGTCGCGCGGGCTGATCTCCGGGCACTTCACCGCCGACCGCGAGCTCGCGGCCGATGACTTCCGGGCCCACTCGCCCCGCTTCCAGGGCGACAACCTCCAGCACAACCTGAGCCTGGTGGAGGCCCTGCGGAAGATCGCCGAACACAAGGGCGTCTCCGTCGCGCAGATCGCGATCGCCTGGGTGCTGGCCCAGGGCGAGGACATCGTGCCGCTGATCGGCGCGCGCACCAGGGAGCGGCTCGCGGAGTCGCTGGGCGCGCTGGACGTCGTCCTGGACTCCGACGACCTCGCCGCGATCGAGAGGGCCGTACCCGCCGACTCGGCCGCCGGCGAGCGTTACGCGGCCGCCGCGATGGCCCACCTCGACAGCGAGCGCTGACCTCCGCTCCGGGTACGGTCTGAGCATGCCACCGACCACCGAGACCCTGACCGCCGAGCGCATCCTCGAGGCGACCGAGGAGGTGCTGCGCCGCCACGGCCCGGCCAAGGCCACCGTGGTCGACGTGGCCCGCGCGCTCGGCGTCAGCCACGGCAGCGTCTACCGGCACTTCCGGACGAAGGCGGCGCTGCGGGCGGCGGTCACGAAGCGGTGGCTGGACCGGACGTCGCAGACCCTGTCCGCGATCACCGCCGACGGGACGCGCCCCCCTCGGGACCGGCTGCGCGACTGGCTCACGGCGCTCTTCGAGGCCAAGCGCCGCAAGGCCGGCGACGATCCGGAGCTGTTCGCCACGTACATGGTGCTGACCGGGGAGACCGGCGACGTGGTCGACGAGCACCTCGCCGACCTGACCGGCCAGCTGACCCGGATCATCGAAGAGGGAGTCGAGGCCGGGGCGTTCACCGCCCCCGACCCGGAGACCGCCGCCCGTGCCGTCTTCCACGCCACCGGCCGCTTCCACGACCCGGGCTACCACCGGGTGTGGGAGCGGCCCGGCGTCGAGGGCGACTTCACGGCGCTGGTCGACCTGCTGCTGCGGGGACTGCGGGCCCGGTCCTGAGGCACCCGGCCCCGGAGTCCCGAGGCCCCGGCCGGGCCTTACCGGACCGGACCGGGTCGGACCGGGTCGGGATTGCCGCCGGACGCGGCTACTCGTCCCCCTCGCCCCCCTCGTCCTCTTCGGGAGGCGTCGCCGCCTGGAACCGGTACTCCGTCGGCGACATCCCGTACGCGGTGCGGAAGGCACGGGTGAAGTCGGAGGCGCGGGTGATGCCCCAGCGTGCGGCGATGACGTGCACCGGCGTGGCGAGCAGCGCGGGGTTGGCGAGATCGCGGCGGGCGCCCGCCAGCCGTTGGCCCCGGATCCAGGAGGCGACCGTCTCTCCCGTCCCCTCATCCTGGAAGAGCCGGTGCAGATAGCTGAGGGAGATGTGGTGCGCGGCGGCGACCACGGGCGGCCGCAGCTCCGGGTCGTGCAGGTGATCCCGGATGAACGCCCGGATCCGGGTGACCGTGATCCTGCGATGGGCCTCCGGTGTCAGGTCGGCTTCCGCCTCCAGTTCATGGGCGAGCCACGCCGTCAGCAGGTCGACCACGACCATGCCGAGCCGCGGCGCGTCGGACGGCTGGAGGAAGGCGGACTGCTGGTCCAGGCCGGTGAGGAACCCCGTCAGCAGGGCGCCCGGTCCCTGTCGTCCCGACAGCCGTCTGGCCAGGAGGTGGCGCACCCGGGCGTACGGCAGGGGCAACAGGGACTTGGGAATCTCCAGGCCCACCCCGGTGACCAGAGGGGGCGCCGGGGAGGCCGACGACTGCGCGCCGTGGGGCTCCACGACGTACGGGCGTGAGCTGTCGGACAGCCACAGGTCCTGCGGGCCGTACGTCTCGGACCGCCCCACGTGGTCGAAGCCGAGCCCACCGCCCAGCACCAGCGACAGGTGGTACTCCTCGGGGTCGGACTGCCGCACCAGCCGCGCGTTCCGCCGGTACCGCGTCGGCAGTACCCGGACGGGCCACACCCGCACGGGCCCCAGTTCGAGCAGCCGCTGTTCCGCCCGGAAGTCGGCGGCGTAGTCACTGCTGATGTCGCTGGGCGCGATCGTGCGGTCCATCAGCTGACGCCAGTACTCGAACCTGTCCGCCACCGGCACGTCCGCGGTCCGGAACGCCGTCCCGATCATTGCGTCCTGCTCTCCGCCCGACTCCCGGGGCCTCGCCCCGACCCCGTCCGCGCCCGTTGCGGCGGCTGCCTCTGCTTGCGCGTCCGCGGCCGCCCGGGTGCCTCTGCCTCTGCGGAGGGTACTTCAGCCCGCGGACAGCGGTTCCAGGGCCCCGGAGCAGTCAACTCGCCGCCGCGCAGCGGCAGAAACGGGACAGAGCGCCCATGGGCCGGCCCTCCGGTGCGGACGTCATCGCGGCTCGCCGCCGCCTCCCGAGGGATCCACGGTCGCCTGATGGGCCTGGGCGAGATGCTCCTCCGCCTTCAGCCAGGGCAGGAACTGCGCCCCCGTGCGCCAGCCGCACGTCTCGCAGTCGACGGTGCGCTGCATGCCCGCGCGGCGCACCCGGACGACGTGCCGTCGGCCGTGCTGGTCGAAGCGGCTCACCTTGCTCGTGTTGCTCTCCGGCATGACGTCTCCAGCGTCCGAGGGCCTCGCGGCGGCCCCGCGAGGGCCTCTCGGAGTGTGCAGCACGACCGACGTCGACGGGGCTTCCCGGGGGACGACTTGACCAAGCCGTTCTCCGGCCGCCGCGCGGCGCCCACGCCCTGCCGGCCGTCCTCAGCCCACCTTGCGAGGCAGCCGCAGGCTCAGCAGCCCGGTCACGGCCACCCCGGCCAACTGCACGGCCAGCGTGGTCAGCAGGGCGTCCCGCATGCCCATCCCCGGGACCAGGGAGAGGAACAGGGTGCCGAGGGTGGCCACGCCCAGGGCCAGCGAGGCCTGTTGGGTGGTCACCATCACACCGCTGCCGACGCCCGCCCGGGCCGGCGGCACCTCGGACATCACGATCCGCATCACGACGGGCAGTTGGAGCGCCTGCCCCGCGCCGGCGACCGCAGCGCCCGGCAGCAGCGCGGCGAAGCCGAGGTCCGGCCAGTCGGCGCGCACCGCCAGCACGATCAGGACGACGCCGGCGCCCTGCAGCACCGCGCCCGCCGTCACCACCCGCGCCCCGAACCGTGCCACCAGGCGCGGTCCGGCCAGCGAGGCGAGGAAGAACGTCAGCGCCATCGGCGCGAGCGCGAGACCGGCGCGCACCGGACCGAGTCCCGCCCCGCTCTGCAGGGCGACGGCGATCACGAACATGAACCCGCTGAAGCCGACCGCCAGCGGCGCCATGATCGTCAGCCCGCGCCGCAGAGTGGTCAGCGCGAACAGGCTCGGCGGGACCAGCGGGGTGCGGCCCTGTCGGTCGGCCCGCCGCTCCACGGCGTAGAACGCGCCGGTGACCAGCGGGAACGCGGCCAGCGACAGCCAGGTCCACAGGGGCCAGCCCGCGGCCCGGCCCTCGGTGAGCGGGGCGAGCAGGGTGAGGAGCGCGGCGGCGAGGAGCACCGTGCCGGGTCCGTCCACCGGCTCCGGGCGCTGCGAGCGGGTCTCCGGGACGGTACGGACGGCCAGCAGCAGTCCGACGATCACGAACGGCACGTTGACCAGGAACACGGAGCGCCAGCCGCTGCCGGCGATGTCCGCGGCCACCAGCACCCCGCCCAGGATCTGACCCGCCACCATGGACAGCCCGGCGGTCGCGCCGTACAGGCTCATGGCCCTGGCACGGCGGGGGCCCGCGGTCGCGGACTGGATGGTGGCGAGCACCTGCGGCACCATCGCGGCGGCCGACGCGCCCTGCGCGACCCGGGCCGCGACCAGTGACCACGCGTCGGGAGCGAGCCCGCAGGCCAGCGAGGTCAGACCGAAGGCGGCCATGCCGCCGAGGAAGAGCCGCCGCCGGCCGAACAGGTCGCCGAGCCTGCCGCCGAGCACGAGCAGCACCGCGTACGCGAGCCCGTACCCGGCGACGACGAGTTCCAGGACCGACTCGCTCGCGGCGAGGTCGCGGCCCATCGTGGGCAGGGCGACGTTGACGATGAAGAAGTCGATGAGGGGGAGCGCCGCGCCGAGCAGCACCGTGAACAGCCCGAGGGAGCCGAGGGCGTGGTCCGGCGCCGGGGATCCGGTGCGCCGGGGGACGGGGATCGAGGTTGTCTGGGTCACGCTGCCGAGCCTGCGCCGCCCCTCAGACGGGTACCAGAGTCTCCTTATCCTGGTAGAAGGAGTACCTGGCAACAGGATCCGCGCGGCGGCAGGCTGGAGACATGACGACCATGGCCCAGGAGACGACGAGCACCACGACCGCCGCAGCGGCCGGCGCGGTGGCAACGGCCGGGACGGCGGGATCGGCTCGGACGACGGCGACGGGAGGGACCGTCGCGGCGACGGGCGGCTCGGAGATCCGGCGTCACGAGCTGGCCGCCTTCCTGCGCAGCCGCCGTGAGCGCATCGCGCCCGAGCAGGTGGGCCTCCCGCGCGGAGCGCGCCGCCGCACCCCGGGGCTGCGTCGCGAGGAGGTCGCCCATCTCTCGGCCGTCGGCGTCACCTGGTACACCTGGCTGGAACAGTCCCGGGACATCCACGTCTCGGTCCAGGTGCTGGACGCCCTCGCCCGCACGCTGATGCTCGACCCGAGCGAACGGGCCCACCTGTTCCAGCTCGCCGGCGCGACCGACCCGACGCCCGCCTCGTCCTGCGCCGGCGTCACCGACGCCGTGCGCCGGCTGCTCGACCAGCTCGACCCGCTCCCCGCCTGCGTCCAGAACAGCCGCTACGACATCCTGGCCTACAACCGCACCTACGCCCATCTGCTGTGCGACCTCGACGCGATCCCGCCCGAGGACCGCAACTGCATGGTCCTCATCCACACGCATCCGCAGTGGCGCGAGTCGGTCGTCCACCTCCAGGCGTCCATGCGCCTGATGGCCGCGAAACTCCGCGCCTCGATGGCCGGACACCTCTCCGAGCCCGCGTGGAAGATGCTGGTCGGGCGGCTGCAGGCGGAGTCGCCGGAGTTCCGCGAGAACTGGGAGCGCTACGAGGTGGTGGTGGCCCGCAGCAAGACCAAGCAGTTCCGCAACCCGCACGTCGGCCTGCTCACCCTCACCCACACCGACCTGTGGCTGAGCCCGGACCACGGGGCGCGCATGGTGACGTACACCCCGGTGGACGAGGAGAGCCGGGAACGCCTGGAGAAGCTGCACGCCTACGCCCAGGGCGTGACGCGGTGAGGTTCGTGATGGTGCCGGGCGGCTGGCAAGGCGGTTGGGCGTTCGACGAGGCGGCCGCCGAGCTGCGCCGCGACGGTCACCGCGTCGAGGCGGTGACCCTGGTGGGGCTGGAGCCGGACGGCCCGGTCGACGCGGACCGGCCGCCGAACCTCGACGCCCACATCGACCAGGTGGCGGAGATCGTCGAACGCGGCGACGGCACGCCTGTCGCGCTGTGCGGGCACAGCTACGGCGGGATGGTGATCGCGGGGGTCGCGGACCGGCTCGGCGACCGACTCGACCAGCTCGTCTTCATCGACGCCTACGTCCCGGACGACGGGGATTCCTGCTGGTCCCTGACCAGCGACGCCTTCCGGGAGCTGTTCGTGTCCGGCGTCCGCGCCGACGGCCGATGGGTCGCCGTGCCCGAAGGACTCGACCCGCGCGCGCGACCCCACCCGCTGGCGAGCTTCCTCCAGTCGGTCAGGCTGCGAGGCGACCTCGGCGCGGGCCCGGCGCCCGGCCGGACGTTCATCAGCGGCGGCGCGTGGCCGGGCAGCCCCTTCACGGAGCTGACCGAACGGCTGCGCGACGACCCGGGCTGGCGCGTCCACGAGATCCCCGTCGGCCACAACATCGCCCGCCGCGACCCGCACGCCCTCGCGGCCGTCCTCGGCGCCCTGCCGCATCACTCCGCCTGACCGCCGCCGGCCGCAGCCGTCCGGCGATCCCGAGCCCGTCCGGTCCGGCGCCTCGGCGGGCACGTCCGCGGGTCAGGCGCCGACGCCTGCCGCCTCGCGGACGTCCGGGGCCTCCAGCCGCTCCGCGGTGCGCGCGGCCGTGCGCCGCGCCCACCGGCCGGTCGTCAGCACGCCGAGGACGAGGACGACGGCGCCGCAGCCGGTGAGGATCCACCAGCCGGGCACGGCGGCCCCGGTGAAGTCCGCGCGGTACGAGGAGGCGCTCACGCCCGCCGCCAGGACCGCGCCGATCACCGCGACGCCGAGGGTCTGGCCCAGCTGGCGGCTGGTGGAGGCGACCGCCGCCGCCACCCCCGCCTGACTGCGCGGCATGCCCGACACCGCCGTGTTGGTGATGGGCGCGTTCACGAACCCGAAGCCCACCCCGAACAGCACGTATCCGAGGAACAGCGTCGTGTCGGACGTCTCCGCGTCGAACAGGGCGAACAGCAGCCCGCTGAGCGTCATCGCCGTCCCCGCGACGACCAGCGGCAGCCGTGGGCCGCGGGCGCCCACCAGCCGGCCAGACAGCGGCGCGCACAGGAACGTCGGCGCCGCCATGGGGAGCATCCACAGTCCCGCGTGCAGGGCGTCGAGGCCCCGCACGTTCTGCAGGTACAGCGTCGACAGGAACAGGAACCCGCCCAGCGCGGCGAACGCGCTGATCGCGACGACGGTGGCCCCGCTGAACGGCGCCGAGCGGAAGAACCGCAGGTCGATGAGTGGTTCGGCGCGGCGCGGCTCGTACCACAGCAGCCCCGCCAGTGCGGCGGCCGCGACGGCGGCGAAGGGACCGCTGGTCGCCGCGCCCGCCCCGGGGGCCTCGATGATCGCGTACGTGAGGCAGCCGAAGAGGACGATGATCAGCAGCTGGCCGACCGGATCGGGGCGACGGGCCTTCGGCGCACGCGACTCGGGGACGTACCGCAGGGTCGCCAGCAGGGCCGCCAGGCCGACCGGCAGGTTGATCCAGAAGATGGAGCGCCAGCCCACCGACTCCACGAGCAGCCCGCCCAGCAGGGGACCGGCGGCCATCGAGATGCCCACGACCGCGCCCCACACGCCGATCGCGCGGGCGCGCTCACGCGGGTCGGTGAAGGTGTTGGTGATGATCGACATGGCGACCGGGTTCAGCATCGAGCCGCCCACCGCCTGCACCATCCGCGCCGCGACCAGCAGCTCCAGGTCCGGGGCGAGCGAGCACAGCAGGGAGCCGACGGCGAACACGACCAGACCGGCCATGAACACCTTCTTGCGGCCGACGCGGTCGGCGGTCGACCCGGCCAGCATCAGCAGCGCCGCCAGGACCAGGGTGTAGGCGTCGATCGTCCACTGGAGGCCGGCGGTCGTCGCGTGCAGGTCGCGCTGCATGGCGGGCAGGGCGACGTTCAGGACGGTGACGTCCAGGCTCACGATCAGCAGGCTCATACAGCAGATCGCGAGGACCAGCAGGCGTCGGCGAGGGCTGAGCTCGGGCATGCGTTCCATCGTACGCCGACATCGATAGTGCGTCTAACTAATGAGTGGTCCACGGATCACTGGGGATCGGGAAGCCGGGTACCCCTTCGGGTACGCGACAATGGAGCAATGTCCACGCCCGCATCCCCCCTGCAGATCGGCCCGCACACCGTCCGGCCGCCCGTCGTCCTGGCCCCCATGGCCGGGATCACGAACGCGCCCTTCCGCACCCTGTGCAGGCACTTCGCCGAAGGCGAAGCCTTCGCCGGAGGTGAAGCGAAGGATGGAGCCAGCGGCGGCAAGGGCCTGTTCGTCAGCGAGATGATCACGACCCGGGCGCTGGTCGAACGCAACGAGAAGACCATGCAGCTGATCCACTTCGACGCGACCGAGAAGCCGCGCTCGATCCAGCTGTACGGCGTCGACCCGGCCACCGTCGGCAAGGCCGTCCGCATGATCGCGGAGGAGGACCTCGCCGACCACATCGACCTCAACTTCGGCTGCCCCGTCCCCAAGGTGACCCGCAAGGGCGGCGGTTCCGCGCTCCCGTACAAGCGCCACCTGCTGCGCGCGATCCTGCGCGAGGCCGTCAGCGGCGCCGGCGACCTGCCCGTCACCATGAAGATGCGCAAGGGCATCGACGACGACCACATCACCTACCTCGACGCGGGCCGCATCGCCGTCGAGGAGGGCGTGACGTCCATCGCCCTGCACGGCCGCACGGCCGCCCAGCACTACGGCGGCACGGCGGACTGGGAGGCGATCGCCCGCCTCAAGGAGCACGTCCCCGAGATCCCCGTCCTCGGCAACGGCGACATCTGGTCGGCGCAGGACGCGCTGCGGATGGTGCGCGAGACCGGGTGCGACGGAGTCGTCGTCGGACGCGGCTGCCTGGGCCGGCCCTGGCTGTTCGCCGACCTCGTGGCCGCCTTCGAGGGCCGCACGGACGACATCGCCGAGCCGTCGCTGCGCGAGGTCGCCGACGTCATGGTCCGCCATGCGACCCTCCTCGGCGAGTGGATCGGCGACGAGTCCAAGGGCGTCGTCGACTTCCGCAAGCACGTCGCCTGGTACCTCAAGGGCTTCGCGGTCGGCAGCGAGATGCGCAAGCGCCTCGCGATCACGTCCTCCCTCGCCGAACTGCGCGCCGGACTCGACGAGCTGGACCTCGACCAGCCCTGGCCCGCCGGCGCCGACGGGCCCCGCGGTCGCACCTCCGGCAACAACAGGGTCGTCCTCCCCGACGGCTGGCTGAAGGACCCTTACGACTGCGCGGGCATCAGCGAGGACGCGGAACTCGACACCTCGGGCGGCTGAGCCCCGGGAGTGCGCCTCGCGCCGCCCGGCCCCCCGACCGGGCGGCGGCGCGGCCGCCGTCCCCGCCGGTCAGCCCGTCGGGTGGGGGGTCGAGCCGTAGGCGGTGAGGAACTTGTCGCGGAAGGCGCTCATCTTCCACACCGGGGCGTTGTGCGCAGGCTTGAGGCCGTCCGTCCAGTTCCAGCCGGCGATCTTGTCGAGGACCTTCGGATCCTTGGCGACGAGGGAGATCGGCACGTCCCGGCTGGCGTTGTCGCCGCTGACCCGCGCGATCGGCTGGTGGTCGCCGAGGACGACCAGGACCGTGTCGTCGGTCCCGTAACGCTCCAGCCACTCCGTGAGCGCGGTCACCGAGTACTGGATCGACTTGCCGTACTCCTCCTTGGACGCGGCGCCGTCGGCGATGACGTCCGACGCTTTCCTGCCGGCCTTCTCGATGCCCTCGAACACCGAGCCGTCACCGAGGGAGTCCCAGTCCACCATCTTCGGGATCGGCGCCCACGGCTGATGGCTGGAGGTCAGGATGATCTCCGACATCAGCGGCTTGTCGCGGTCGGTGCGGCCGTGCTCCAGCCGCTGGAACGCCTCCAGGGCGTACTGGTCGGGCATCGTCGACCAGCTGAACTTCGGTCCCTGGTAGCCCATCTCGAAGGCGTTGTAGACCTTGTCCAGCCCGTAGTACTTGGCCTCCGGCCAGCCCTTCTGGATGCCCGGCATCACGCCGACCGTGTCCCAGGCGCCGGTCTTCTTGAACGCCTTCGTCAGGGACAGGTGGTCGCTGGCCATGACCGAGCGGTAGCGCTGCTGGTTGTCGACCCACAGGCCGGACAACGTGCTGGAGTGGCCGAGCCAGCTGCTCCCGCCGTACGTGGCCGACGTCAGCCAGCCGCTCTTCGCGTGGAAGCCGGCCTTCGCCAGGGCCTGCGTGCTCGTGCCCAACGTCTTGTCGACGCCCGGCGCCATGACCGGGTCCTCGATGGCGCTGCGGCCGTAGCTCTCGATGAACGTGAAGATCATGTCCTTGCCGCGCAGGTCCGGCACGAGCTGGTCGGCCGGGGTGGCCCCGAACGTGTCGTGACGGACCTCCTTGCCGAACGTGGCCTCGTCCTTGATGGTCTGCCGCACCTGCCGGGCCTTCTTCACGAGCGTGTCCGCGCTGCGGTGCGAGGCGACGGGCATGCCGGCTATCTGCAGGCCCACGACGGAGCAGGTGACCCACGCCGTGGCGGCGATCAGCGTCGCCCGGGTCGCCCGCCGGGTGTCGCGCGCCATCAGGTTGCTGATCCGGACCGTCGCCAGCGCCATGAGCGCGGACAGCAGCACGACGAGCAGGACGAGGCCGATCGCCGCCCCCACCGCGGTGGCCCGGCCCATCGAGTCCGCCACATAGGACTGGGCGTCGTCCAGCAGACCCCAGTCCAGGACGAGGTCGAAGTCACGGCCCAGATACTCCGTGAACTCCATGTCGAGCACGTTCAGCACGGTCAGCGCGCCGAGGAGCACCCCGCCCAGCACCGCGACCACCGTCCGCGGCCGCCGGGGCAGCGCCAGCAGCAGGGCCGCCCCGATGATCGCCTCCACGGGCAGCCGCGTGAACCTGTTGACCTCGAGTCCGGAGATCCGGTTGGGCAGCAGCAGCGCCCCGAGCACGAGCCCGAACGCGAGGACGGTCACCGTCCACCACACGGCCCGGGCGGCCCGGGGATGCCGTCCCCGCCAGCGCCACCAGCGAGCCTCCGCGACACCCCCCGCGTCCCCCGCCCCGCCCGCGGCCTCCTCTGCTTCCGCCGCCCCGCCCGCGGTCTCCGCCGGGTCGGCGTCGACCGTCTCCGCGGGTTCCGCCACCGCCTCAGTGTCCTGCGCCGGGTCCGCCGGGGCGGTCGTGGCCGCCGGCGTCTCCTCGGGGTCCGTCGAGTCGGGCAGCGGGGATGAGGGGGTGGAGGCGGAGGTGGAGACAGGCACCCGAGGGTCCTTCCGTACGAAGCCTGGCGAGCGGCGGATCCGAGGCGGGCCGGATCCGCCACAGTTTCGTACGGCCTGCCCCGCGCCCGCGTTCAGCCCCCTCGGCCAGCGCTCGGCAAACACCGCGCAAACGCCACGCCAAACACCCCCGCCGCCGCGCACGCCCGGCCGCCGCGCACCCCCGGTCGTCGCCCCGCCGCGCGCCCGGCCGCCGCATTGCCGCTGCGCGCGCCCGGCCTGTGGCCCCCTGGCTGTGCGCGGTCGGCCTCGTCGAGCCGTCGCTGCGCGCGGCCGACTGTCGCCATGGCCGCTGTGCGCGATGGCTGCTGCGCGCGCGGCCGACCCCGCCGCCCGGTCGTGGTGCGCGGGTCGACCGTCGCCACTGCCGCCGTGCGCGGACGACGGCGTCGCGCCCCGCCGCCGCGCGCGACCTGCCGCCGCCGCGTCGCCGTGCGCGGCCGGGCTGCGCCGTCGCCGCGGTGTGGCGCCGCTACGCGCCGCCGACTGCTGTCAGCAGGGCCAGTGGGGCCGCGGCCGATCGGGACTCCCGGGCGCACGCGTGCGGGTACGGCACCGGCTCGGCGTGGGTGTCACGGCCGTAGCCGGCGAGGACCTCGGGGAGCCGGTGGCCCGTCGCGGCCGCCGCGTCGACCAGCGCGTGCGCGACCGTCCGGGCCTCGTCGTGCAGGCCGTAGCGGGCGAGGCCCAGCGCGATCAGCGCGTTGTCGTGCGGCCAGACCGAGCCGCGGTGGTACGAGAGCGGGTGGTACGCCGGCTGCCCGGCCGCCAGCGTGCGCACGCCCCAGCCGGAGAAGAAGTCCGGCTCGAGGAGGCGCCGGCCGACCACTTCCCCGTACTCCTTGTCCAGCAGCCCGGACCACAGCAGATGCCCGGCGTCCGAGGCGAGCGCGTCCACCTGGCGGCCCGCGCCGTCCAGGGCGAGCGCCGGGAAGGAGCGGTCCGGCATCCAGAAGTCCCGCTGGAAACGGTCCCGGAGGTCGGCGGCCGCCTGTTCCAGCAGGGCCGCGTACGACGCGTCGCCCCACACCGTGCGCGCCGTCCACGCCGTGCGGCGCAGCGCGTCGTAGGCGTACCCCTGGGCTCCGGCCGCCGTCACGGCTCCCGTGGCGCGGACGCCGTCGGCGGAGCAGATGGAGCCGGGGGAGTCCTTCCAGTTCTGGTTGGCCAGCCCGCCCTGATCGGCCCGGTAGACCAGATAGCCGCGGGTGGTGAGCCCGCCGTGGTCCAGCATCCAGCCGACCGCCGCCCGGGCGTGCGGCTCCAGCCGCCGGGCCAGCGCGGTGTCCGCGGTCCGCTCGACGTACGCGCCGAGCAGCACGAGGAACAGCGGGGTGGCGTCGACCGATCCGTAATAGCGGCCGAACGGCACCTGCCCGAAGTGCGCGAGCTCGCCGTGCCGTACCTCGTGCACGATCTTGCCGGGCTGGGACACCGTCCGCGGCGACGCCTCGGTGGCCTGGGCCGCGGCCAGCGCCAGCAGCGTGGCGGCGGCCGTGCGGGGGCGGTAGGGAAGCGTGAAGAGGGAGGTGAGGAGGGCGTCGCGGCCCAGCAGCGTCAGGAACCAGGGAGCGCCCGCCGCGGGCACGCGCAGCTCCTCGCCGTCCGGACCGTTCGCGAGGACCTGGAGGGCGGCCAGGTCCCCGAGACCGCGCGCGCAGGCGGCCGCCAGCGCGGGCCAGCCGGTGGGGAACGCCACCCCCTCGGTGAACTCGTCCTCCAGCGCCTTCAGTTGACCGGCCACCGCGGCCGGCGAGCGCGGCACGCGTAAGGCCCGTCGCTCACCGTGCGGCCGGGCCATCACCCGCAGGACCAGCTCGGCCGTGCCGTGCGGCTCCAGCTCCAGTCTCCACACCAGACGGCGCGCACCGGCGCCGGTCTCCTCCACGGCGTCCGGCGCGGGCTCGGCCGTCACCGTCGTACAGGACGCCCACGTGCCGCGCCGGTAGCCGAACTCCACCCCGTCGTCGAGGACCTGGCGGCGGCGGACGGCCCCGGACTTCGCGTAGGTGCGGTGGTCGGCGCGCAGCTCGAACTGGTCGGCGAAGTCGGCGTCGGCGGTGACCGCGAGACGCACCGTCGTCGCCACCGGACGGTTGCTGACCACCCGCAGCGACTCCACGAACGAGCTGTCCCCGACGGCCTGTTCGCGAAAGACCGTGCAGGACGGCGGTTCGTCCCGCCCGCCGCGCGGGACGAGCACACACCGCGTGGCCTCGGCGTCCGTCACCGGCGAGAGCGTCTCCGGCACGGCGCCGTCGACGGTCAGCTGCCACCGGCTGAGGTGCCGGGCGTCCCGGACGAACAGTCCCTCCGGGGACCCGGCGGCCGTGCCGGTCCCCCTCACTCCGCTGATGTCCCCGCGGTCGTCCACGGCGGCGAACGTCCCGCCGTACACGAGCAGATGATGCCGGTCCGTCATGCCAGGTCCCCTCCCTTGGTACCGATGCCCGGCCCGTCCCGGTGGACGAGGTCGAGCGTGAGCGCGGCCGTCCAGCTGAACCCGGTCGTGCCGCAGGCCTCGCCGGTGTACGGGTCCACGTACTCGGCGAAGTCCGAGGAGCCCGCGAGGTCGAGCACCGCCCGGCGCAGTGCCTCGGCCCCGGCGTGCTCGCCGTGCACGGCGAGACCCCGCTGCAGCAGCCAGCTGGTGTTGAACCACGCGGGTCCGCGCCAGTAGCGGTGCGGGTCGAAGGCCTCGCCGAGCAGGTCGTAGCTGGGCACGAGGCGGGTGGCCGAGCCCAGCCCGAAGTGCGGTCCGCGCAGGGTCCGTACGAGGGCGGCGGCGACCTCGCGCGGCAGGCCGGGCAGCAGGAGCGGCACGAGGCCGGAGACGCCGCGCTCCGGCACGAGGCCCCCGCCGTTGACGTCCCGGCAGAAGAACATGCCCTCCGCCGGATCCCACAGCCGTTCGACGAGCGCCGCCGTCAGCCGCTCCGCGCGCGCGTGGCGGGCCGCGCCGGGGGCCCCCAGCTCGTCCGCGATGTGGGCGAGGGCGTGCTCGGAGGCGATGAGCAGCGCGTTGAACGACGGGTCCTCGACGGCGAAGCCGTCGACCCGACCCGAGCCGCCGGCATGTCCCGGGCCGACGTGGCCCGCGTCCCGGTATCCCGCGCCCCGGCGGCCTGCGTCCCGGTATCCCGCGTCCCGGTGGCCCGCGTCCCGGTATCCCGCGTCCCGGTAGTCCGTGGCCAGCCGGACGTACCGTCCGTAGTCCAGGTCGGTCGGACGGTCCTCGGCCGCGCCGTGGTCGAGGTCGGCGCGACGGAAGGAGCGGGCGGGGGCGGGCGTGATCCGGGCGAGCGGGGCGTCCCAGCTCGGGGAGTTGTCCATGCCCTGCTCCCACGGGTGGACGACCGAGGCCAGCCCGCCGCCCCCCAGGTCGCGCCGGTGCACCAGATAGCGGTGCCAGGCGGCCAGCCTCGGGTACACCCGGGCGAGGAAGCCGCGGGCCCGCGAGAGCCCCGGATCGGCGCGATGCACCAGCCAGGCCGCGAGCGCGTGCACCGGTGGCTGCACGATGCCGGAGGTCTGTACGGTGCGCGGGGCGCCCGCAGCGCGCCCCGCGGTCGAGGAGCGCCAGAAGTCGGGGCTCGGGAAGTACGCGTCGAGCGGCACGGAGGGGTTGAAGACGATGTGCGGGATGCGCCCGTCGCCCCACTGGGCGTTCAGCAGCGTCTCCAGCTCGGTCTGCGCCCGGCGCGGCGAGACGTGCCGCAGTCCGATGGCGACGAACGCCGAGTCCCAGGACCACTGGTGCGGATACAGACCGCGCGAGGGAACCGTCGACGTGCCCGTCCAGTTGGCGTCCAGCACCGCCGCCGCTGCGCTGTGCAGCGCACGGAGGGAGGCGGAGCCGCCGGGCGGCGCGGGCGCGGTGACACCCATGACATCTGTGGCACCCGTGGCACCTGTGACGCTCCTGGCATCTGTGAGGCCTGTGGCACCCGGGGCGTCCGGGGCATCCGTGAGGTGTGCGACGGCGGGCTCGGCCGCGCGGCCGACGAGCTGGGCGGTGCGATCCAACGCGGGGCTCCCCGAAGACGACGAGACCACCGCGCGCGGCGGGCCGCGCGGCAGAGGCTCGGCAGTGGCTACCGTAGGGTTACGTCTATTTAACACGCAGAACTCAATATGTAATGCAGGCTTGATGAACACAAGGGGGTGCGCATGACGGGACGGGGCCAGGGCAGCGCCGGAGATCTGCTCGAGTTGGTGCGCACGGGCCGGGCGACGACCCGCGGGGCCCTCCAGCAGGCCACCGGACTCTCCCGCGCCACCGTGGGCCAACGCCTGGACCGGCTGTTCCGTGCGGGCTGGCTGCGCGAGGGCGCCGGCGGCCCGGTGGACTCGCCGCTGGGGGGCCGCCCCTCGATCACCCTCGAGTTCGACGACGACCACGCGGTCGTCCTCGCGGCGGACCTGGACACCCGGCACGCGCGCGCCGCCCTGCTGACGCTGACCGGGGAGATCCTGGCGGAGTGCGGCGGCACGCTGGTCGTCGAGGACGGCCCGGACGTCGTGCTCGGCGCGCTCGGCGGCTGGTTCGCCGACCTGCTGGAGAAGGCGGGCCACGGGCCGCAGGAGGTCTGCGGCATCGGACTCGGCGTCCCCGGCCCGGTCGACTCCGACACGGGGCGGGTCGTCCAGCCGCCGATCATGCCGGGCTGGGACGGCTACGACATAAGGGGCCGCCTGTCCCGCGCCTTCACGGAACGGACCGGCGCGCCCGCCGCGGTCCCGGTCCTCGTCGACAACGACGCCAACCTGATGGCGTACGGCGAACAGCGCACCGGTCACCCCGACTGCTCGGCGTTCGTGCTGGTCAAGGTGTCGACCGGCATCGGCGCCGGAGTCGTGGTCGACGGCGCGATCTTCCGCGGCGTGGACGGCGGGGCCGGCGACATCGGGCACATCCGGGTGGGCGCGGACGCGCTGTGCCGCTGCGGGTCGCACGGCTGCCTCGCGGCCGTCGCCAGCGGCGGCGCCGTGGCCCGCCGGCTGGCGGAGGCGGGCGTGCCCGCGGCGTCCGGCTCGGATGTGCGCGACCTGCTCGCCGCCGGGCACCCCGAGGCGGCCGCGCTGGCCCGTGAGGCGGGCCGCAGCGTCGGGGACGTGCTCGCGACGGTCGTGACGCTGCTCAACCCCGGGGTGCTGATGATCGCCGGGGATCTGGCCGGAACCGCGTTCCTCACCGGCGTGCGCGAGCTGCTCTACCAGCGCGCGCTGCCCCGCTCCACCGCCCGACTGGACGTCGTGACTTCTCGGCTGGGGGAGCGGGCGGGCCTGGTCGGGGCGGGTGCGCTGGTCGTGGAGCACCTGTACGCGCCCGAGCGGGCCGAGGAGCGGTTGCTGGCCCTGGGGGTCTGAGGCACGCTCGTGTGACGGGCGGGTTTCCGCCGCCCCGCCGCGCCCGCGGAGCGTCCGCATCGTGACATCGGGAGGCCTGGGGAAGCGTGATTCTCGCCACCCCTGAGGGGGGTAGTGCTCAGATGAGCGAATCAAGAGCGACTGCACTTCTCCAAGGGGTGGCACTGAGTGCCACCCCTTGATCGTTCATCGATCGAAAACAATCGCGCCACTAGACGCTCATCTGAGCGCAATGGAAGTCGGATGGGAGGTGCTTGCGTTCAAGAGGTGAAAACATCGAGTGCTCAGCGCTTGCCAAGCCTTGACTTTCGATCCGCTGGCGGAGGGCTGGTTACGCGCACATGACGCGCAAGTGGACGTACCCAGAAGCCTTTGATCTGGGTATGTTCCTGCCCGTCAGGGCAGCCACCGCGTCCTCGAGGAGTCGAGACCCGTGTCGGAAAACAAAGATCTTCATGGTGCCGAGCAGGCCGCGAGCGTTGAGGGCGTGAAGTTCGTCTACGACTTCACCGAGGGCAACAAGGAACTCAAGGACCTCCTCGGCGGCAAGGGCGCGAACCTCGCCGAGATGACCAACCTGGGCCTCCCCGTCCCTCCCGGCTTCACCATCACCACCGAGGCCTGCAAGGTCTACCTCGACAGCGGCGAAGAGCCGGCGGCACTGCGTGACGAGGTGAGTGCACACCTCGTCGCCCTCGAGGACCGGATGGGCAAGAAGCTCGGCCAGGCCGACGACCCGCTGCTGGTGTCCGTACGCTCCGGCGCGAAGTTCTCCATGCCGGGAATGATGGACACCGTCCTGAACATCGGCCTCTCCGACCGGTCGGTCCAGGGCCTGGCCGAGCAGGCCGGCGACGCCCGCTTCGCCTGGGACTCCTACCGCCGACTGATCCAGATGTTCGGCAAGACGGTCCTCGGCGTGGACGGCGAGCTCTTCGAGGACGCGCTGGAGGCGGCGAAGAAGGCCAAGAAGGTCGCCGTCGACACCGAACTGGAGGCGGCCGACCTGAAGAAGCTGGTCACCCGCTTCAAGAAGATCGTCAAGACCGAGGCCGGCCGGGACTTCCCGCAGGACCCGCGCGAGCAGATGGACCTCGCCGTCAAGGCCGTCTTCGAGTCCTGGAACGGCGACCGGGCCAAGCTCTACCGCCGCCAGGAGCGCATCCCCGGCGACCTCGGCACCGCGGTCAACATCTGCTCGATGGTCTTCGGCAACCTCGGCCCCGACTCGGGCACCGGCGTCGCCTTCACCCGCGACCCCGCCTCCGGCCACCAGGGCGTCTACGGCGACTACCTCCAGAACGCCCAGGGCGAGGACGTCGTCGCCGGCATCCGCAACACCGTCCCGCTCGCCGAACTGGAACAGATCGACAAGAAGGCCTACGACCAGCTGCTCGGCATCATGGAGACGCTGGAGAACCACTACAAGGACCTCTGCGACATCGAGTTCACCATCGAGCGCGGCCACCTGTGGATGCTCCAGACGCGCGTGGGCAAGCGCACCGCCGGCGCCGCGTTCCGCATCGCCACCCAGCTCGTCGACCAGGGCCTCATCGACGAGACGGAGGCGCTGCAGCGCGTCACCGGAGCCCAGCTCGCCCAGCTGATGTTCCCCCGTTTCGACGAGGACGCGAAGGTCGAGAAAGTCGGCCGGGGCATCGCCGCCTCGCCCGGCGCGGCCGTCGGCAAGGCGGTCTTCGACTCCTACACGGCCGTCAAGTGGTCCCGCTCGGGTGAGAAGGTCATCCTCGTCCGCCGCGAGACCAACCCCGACGACCTCGACGGCATGATCGCCGCCGAGGGCATCCTGACCAGCCGCGGCGGCAAGACCTCCCACGCGGCGGTCGTCGCCCGCGGCATGGGCAAGACCTGCGTCTGCGGCGCGGAGGAGCTCGAGGTCGACACCAAGCGCCGCCGGATGACCGTGCCGGGCGGCCACGTGGTGGAGGAGGGCGACGTCATCTCCATCGACGGCTCGTCCGGCAAGGTCTACCTCGGCGAGGTCCCGGTCGTCCCCTCCCCGGTCGTCGAGTACTTCGAGGGCCGGATGCACGCGGGCGCCGACGACGCCGACGAGCTCGTCGAAGCCGTCCACCGCATCATGGCCTTCGCCGACCGCAAGCGCCGGCTGCGGGTGCGCGCCAACGCCGACAACGCCGAGGACGCGCTGCGCGCACGCCGCTTCGGAGCCCAGGGCATCGGCCTGTGCCGCACCGAGCACATGTTCCTCGGCGACCGCCGCGAACAGGTGGAGCGTCTGATCCTGGCGGACACGCAGGAGGAACGCGAGGAGTCGCTGAAGCAGCTGCTCCCGCTCCAGAAGAAGGACTTCGTCGAGCTCTTCGAGGCCATGGACGGCCTCCCGGTGACGGTCCGTCTCCTGGACCCGCCGCTGCACGAGTTCCTGCCCGACATCACCGAGCTGTCCGTACGCGTGGCGCTGGCCGAGTCCCGCCAGGAGTCCCACGAGAACGACCTGCGGCTGCTGCAGGCGGTGCACCGGCTGCACGAGCAGAACCCGATGCTGGGCCTGCGCGGCGTGCGCCTGGGCCTGGTCATCCCCGGCCTGTTCACCATGCAGGTCCGCGCCATCGCCGAGGCGGCCGCGGAGCGCCGCAACGCCAAGGGCGACCCGCGCGCCGAGATCATGATCCCGCTGGTCGGCACGGTCCAGGAGCTGGAGATCGTCCGCGAGGAGGCCGACCAGGTCATCGCGGAGGTCGAGGCGGCGACGGGCGTCGAACTGAAACTGGCGATCGGCACCATGATCGAGCTGCCGCGGGCGGCCCTCACCGCCGGCCAGATCGCCGAGGCCGCCGAGTTCTTCTCCTTCGGCACGAACGACCTCACCCAGACGGTGTGGGGCTTCAGCCGCGACGACGTGGAGGCCTCGTTCTTCACGGCCTACCTGGAGAAGGGCATCTTCGGCGTCAGCCCCTTCGAGACCATCGACCGGGACGGCGTCGGCTCGCTGGTCAAGTCCGCGGCGGAGGCCGGCCGCGCCACCCGCCCCGACCTGAAGCTCGGCGTCTGCGGCGAGCACGGCGGCGACCCGGAGTCCGTGCACTTCTTCCACGAGGTCGGCCTGGACTACGTCTCCTGCTCCCCGTTCCGCATCCCGGTCGCCCGCCTGGAGGCGGGCCGCGCGGCGACGCAGTCCACGGGCAGCGACCACCGCTGAGCCCGCCCTCCGGGCGACCCTGACCCCGGAGCCGCCGCCGGTCCCCGACCCTCACCGATCGCCGACGGCCCCGCCCCAAGAAAGACGGCACCCTGTGCGGGGGTGCCGTCTTCTTTTTGCATGCCCGGTGGCTGGAAGTCGATCACCTGATGTGGTGGTTACGCGGTGATAGATCGTTTCTGTCAACATACGCACCGCTACAGTCCGTTACTCAAGGCGATGACTGCGTCGCTGGTGGTGATGGAGGTATGCGTGAAGAGGGCAGTGCTCGGCGTGGCTTCAGTGGGCCTGGTGCTCAGCGCGGCGGTGGCGGCGTTTGCGTCGCCGGTGAGAGGTGAGATCCCGGTGCTCGAGCCGCAAGGTGTCGCGTTCACTGAGGGGCACTACTTGTTCAACCGGCCCGGTGTCAATCATGGAGCATTCGAATGGTGGGGCCAGCTTGAAGACGCCATTGCGGCGGACCGGCACAACGTCTACGTAGAGGTGAAGGTCCACGGGCACGAGTGGGTGCGCTACTACGGCAAGCAACGGCGCTCGGTCCGGCTGCATCACTCGAATTGGGATGGCGCGCAGCGGTACACCGGAAAAGTGAAGCTCAGGGTGTGTCGCGATCGAGGATCGCTTCGCCCGGACAACTGCGCACCGGTGCAATCCTTTTCGCACAACTGGGACCGAGGCTGAGCCTGTTGTGAAACTCCGAGCCCAGGTGGACAAGCCTGGGCTCGGCCTCTTGATAGGGGAAAGACATCAACACGTCAGAAGTTCTTTCTGCCAACGGCGTTGAGCTCTCGTACGGGGAGACGCCCGCTGTCAGGGCTGCTGCGATTAGCCTATGTCGGGGTGAGATTGCGGCTATCACTGGACAGAGCGGTTCCGGTAAATCGTCCCTCCTGTACTGTCTTGCTGGGGTCCTGCCCGTTGCGCACGGTGAGGTTCGCTTCGAGGGGCGCGTACTTGGTGAACTCGATGATGAGGAACTCAGTGGCTTGCGTCGCGAGCGCTTCGGGTTTGTGTTCCAGTACGGCGAACTGCTCCCGGAGTTGACGGTAGAGGAAAACACGGCTTTGCCTCTGAGGCTAGCCGGCCAACGTAAAGCTCCGGCACTTGCGGCCGCTGGCGAAGTCCTGGAGCGACTCGGGGTGGCGAATTTGCGGACGCGTAGGCCTTCGCAGGTCTCAGGAGGGCAAAGTCAACGTGTCGCGGTAGCTCGTGCTCTGGTGCATAAACCGGCAGTGGTTTTCGCAGATGAGCCCACTGGATCACTTGACAGCGCCAACGCCACAGCTGTGCTGGGGGAGTTTCTGGCTCTTGCCCGCTCTCAAGGGACAGCAGTTCTACTGGTGACGCATGACGACCAAGTGGCAGCTCAGGCAGACAGTCGTTACATCATGCGCGACGGCATGCTCGAAGCTCAGGGGACGTCATGAAGGAACTCCTCCTGGGGCTTCGGCTGTTGCTGGGCAGCGGACGTGGTAATCGACTGCGCTTCCTGCTCATGGCCGCAGGTAGCGCTGTCGGGGTGTGTTGTCTCGCGGTTGTTCTCGCGATTCCCGGCATTCTGGCCGCGCAGGACGCTCGCAAGGCGGCGCGTGAGCCGGATTGCGCAAATGGGCGAGGCTCCTGTCTCTCGACTACGGGCGGCGGTCTGGCGCTCACGCGCCTGGACCCTTATGGTTCAGAATCGCTCACCCGAATTTTCATCGCCCTGGGGAATGGTCGCATCGATCCACCGCCAGGCCTGCCTGGTCTCCCCGGTCCTGGCGAGTTTTTTGTTTCCCCGCGGGTTCAGGAACTTCTCAATCGTGATCCCGGCCTCGCTAAGCTCCTGCCTGGGAAAGAGGTAGGCCTCATCTCCGCCGCAGGACTTGCTCACCCTGACGAGCTCTACGCGTACGTCGGCGTCAGCCGCAACGAAGTCAAGGGTGGCGGGCGTTTGTCAGGTTTTGGAGACCTGGAGGCGCGATATCCCACCGTCGAACCCTCGACGCTTGACATCCTCCGTTTCACTCTCGCCGGAGTCGTCCTGCTTCCGCTGGCGGTGTTCCTGTCCGTCTGCGCTCGACTGTCGGCTGCCTCTCGAATGAGGCGGCTGGCCGCGTTGCGTCTGCTCGGTCTGAGCAGAAAGGGCACGCAGCGCGTCAACGCCGCGGAGACTGTCGCCGCAGCCCTGCTGGGCGCCGTTCTCGGTCTGGGCGCGTACTGGGTCGTCAACCAGTTGGTGTCACGAGTGGGGCTGCCTGGATTCAAGTGGTACCCGAGTGACGGTGCGCTGCCTGGGAGCACGTTGCTGGTCTGCCTGGTGGGGTGCCCGGTGCTTGCCTGGTTCGTGGGCAGGGCGGGTGCGAAGAAGGCTGCCGCCAACCCACTGGCTGTGAGGCGCAGTGCGGTGGAGAAGCCGCCTCGCCTGTGGGGGCTGCTGCCGCTCGTTCCGGGCATGGGCATCGTCATCGGGTATTGCGTAGCTGGAGCGACAGGGCATGCCCCCAGTGAGACCTCGCTCTCGGCGATCCTGATGCCTCTCGCCGTCGTGCTGGTCGGTGCGGGTCTCGTGTTGACGCTTCCGATTCTCTCGCGTGCTCTTGCCCGCAGGGTGGCCCGAGTGACGAGTTCACTGTCCCTCGGCCTGGCCATGCGTCGCAACGAGATGGAACCGGGCGGAGCTTTGCGCGTGGCGACGGGGCTGGTGCTTCTGGTGTACGCCGCGTCCCTTACTCAGGGAGTGCTCATCGAACTGGACCAAGTGTCGAAGAACACCGCACGGGTTCAGCTCTACACGATGCCGCTCAACGGCTTGAGCCCTCGTGCGGAGCAGGCCATGAAACGGGTGTCAGGAGTGCAAGGGCACGCCGTTCTGGCGAGCTCATGGACCGACCCCAACAGTGAGAAGTGGCCGAGCAGTATCAGTGCGGTGATCGCCACCTGCGACCAGTTGCGCGGAATGGCCTCTGTGGTCGAGAACTGTGTGGAAGGGCGTTCTGCGCGGCTCATGATTTCGGACCACTCCGACAATGAGTTCAGCAAGGTAGGGAGCCGCTTCCCCTTCCACCTGCAGAACGCGGAGGGCAAGCGCCGCTTTGTGACGGTTCAAGTGCCGTCCCGGACGATCCAGTATCACGACGACACTGCGACGCAGTTGGCCGGCAGCGGCTCGGTCTTGATCCCGCCCTCCGCCTTTCCCGAGGGCTTTCGTCCGCAGACCAGGGCCACGCTGGCCCTCATCAGCAGCTCCGATCACGACACTGTGCGCTCTGTACTTGAGGGCATCGCAGGAGTCGACCCCACGATCGAGGTTGAGTTGGACGGCGTCGACGTCGCAGCTCTTCAGCAGATCGCCGTGATCAAGACGCTCCTGGCCGTGGGCATGATCCTCGGGCTGATCATCGGTGTGGCCGCCTACCTCGTGGCTGCCACCGACAGGGCCGTGGAGCGGCGCCCGCAGGTCACCGCACTGACGTTGCTGGGGGTGAAGCCTCGAACTCTGCAGGCCGTTCAAGTGGCCCAAGTCGTACTGCCGTTGACGGTCGGGCTCGTGCTTGCCGTAGTGACCGGGAAGATGGCTGAGTCCAGTTATCTGGTCACCGGTGGGGGCGAGATCTTCTGGGACGGGGATGGGGTGCCGTTGTTGTTGGCGGCGGCGGTTGGGGTCGTCGTCGTTGCTGCTCTGGGGTCCTTGCCGTTGGTGGGGCGGCGGATTGATCCGGAGTTGATTCGACGGGATTGATGACGGGGGTGGGGGAGGGGCGGTGCCCGGTCGGGTACCGCCCCTTTCTTTTTGCGCCGCAGGGGAGCCCGGGTGTGTACCAGGGTTGGATCGGGGTCGGCTCAGGGGACTCCCTGATGGGCTGGGGCGCCGGTGCGGATGAGACTGGTGGTGGGCCGGACGCTTGCCGGTCCCACCGCCAACGTCACCCTCATGGAGCGCCCCACAGTGAACAGCTCTGCGCGTCGAACCGGTTGGATCACCCTGGCCGCCTGCGGAAGCCTGCTGGCCACGGCGTTGGCCGCGCCCGCCTCCGCCGCCACTCCGGGCCCGACCCGCGCTGCCGTCGCCGCGCCGCTGCCCGGCCTCGATCCGGTCGCGCTCCAGGCCGCCATCAGCGGCTTGCCGAACAGTGACGTCACCGGAGCGCTGTTACGGATCACCGGTCGTGCGGGCCACTGGTCGGGCACCTCGGGTGTGGGCGACCTGAAGACCGGTCAGGGCGTGCCATCCGACGCGCACATCCGGATCGGCAGTATCTCCAAGGTGTTCACCGCCACGATCGTCCTCCAGCTCGCCGCCGAGCACCGGATCGATCTGAAGGAGCCCGTCCAGCGGTATCTGCCGGGCGTCGTGCCTGCCGACCTGCCGCCCGTCACCGTCGGTCAGCTGCTCAACCACACCAGCGGCCTTCCGCGCGGCGCGGACGACCCCGACTTCGGGGACCACAGTCCCGAGTGGTTCGCCGCCAACCGCTTCAAGAGCTTCACACCGCAGCAGGTGATCGACCTGATGGCCGGTCAGCCCATGCAGTTCGCGCCGGGTACCGCGCAGCAGTACAGCGGGTTGAACTACTACGTCGCCGGCATGCTGGTCGAGAAGGTCACCGGACACAGCTTCGCCGAGGAGGTGCGGTCCCGCATCGCCCGGCCGTTGGCCCTGCACGACACGTATGTCCCCGACGCCCACGATCCGCGGCTGCCGAGCCCGCACTCCCACGCCTATCTGACGGTCAAGTCCTCTGACGGCACTGCACATCCGGTGGACGTCACGGAGCAGAGTCCCTGGCCCTGGGCCGAGGGCGGCATGATCTCCACCCCCGCCGACCTCGACCGTTTCATATCCGCGCTCTTCCGCGGCCGCTTCCTTCCGCCGGCGCAGCAGGCCGAGCTCTTCGCGGTCCCGGACGTCCCCAGTTTCCGTAGCAGCCAGTGCCGGGCGGAGGCCGACGCAGGGCGGGCCTGTATGACCATGGGCCTGATGCGGGTCAAGGCGTCCAACGGCGCCGTGGTCTGGGGCAAGACCGGCTCCCGTCCCGGCTACACCAGCGGTGTGTTCGCCACCCGGGACCTCGCCCGCAAGTTCGTCTACTCGCTCAATCCCACCGGTCTGGACGGCGCCGAGGCCCGCTACATCCAGAAGATAGCCGCCGCCTCCTTCGGCACCGTGGTCCCGGCCACGAGCTGACCCCCGACCACGAGCTGACCCCCGGCCACGAGCTGACCCCGGGCGAGACCGTCCGGGCTGTGGGTGATCAGGTCCGGATCACCGGGGCCTGCAACTCGGTCACCCACTCGTCGCGGTTCTCGGGGCACTCCAGGTTGATCTCCCGGGCGTATCCGACCGGCCGGTAGCCGTTGGCGTCGATCCAGCGGGCCAGAGCCTGGGCGGTGGGGAGCACGGTGTCCATCGAGCCGCGGTGCACGATCGTCGCCGCCTCCTCAAGGGACGGCAGGTCGACGACACGGAGGACGTCGTCCTGCAAGGGGGCGGATACCTGGACGGCGGCGTGGACGCTGATTCCGCCGCCGCCCTCCGGGGCGTCCTCGTAGTACGCGACGCCGGGGCCCGTGGGGGTGATGCCCGCCGAGTCCAGGCGTCGGAACAGCTCCTCGTAGAGCGGCCCGATGACCGGGCCGATGTCCTCCGGCCCGTAACTCGCCGCGGTCGCGGTCAGCTCCGCGACCCTGAGGGAAGGGACGCTCTTGATGACGACGTCGTTCGTGGGCATGTGCCCCTCGCTCTCGATGGCTCGGAGCCTCGCCTCGACCTGGACCAGCCGTGCTCCCGCGGCGGCCACCGCCGTCTCCAGCTCGGCCCGTCGCAGCCGCAGCATGCCGCGCAGTTCCTCGACGTCGACCCTGTCGTCGACGATGTCCCGGACCTGCTGGAGGGTGAACCCGAGGTCCTTGAGAGCGATGATCCGGTTGAGGCGGGCGAGCTGGGCAGCGGTGTAGTGGCGATAGCCGCTGGCGGGGTCGACATGGGCCGGACGCAGCAGTCCCACCGCGTCGTAGTGACGCAGCATGCGGACCGAGACACGGCCGTGCCGGGCGAAGTCTCCGATGGTGAACATGATGTCTCCGAGCTGACCGCCTCACACCGTGTGAGGGTCAAGACGCTACTCGGCGGCAAGGGAGGAGGCGGACGGCGAGAACGCCGGGCCGGAGGGCTTCCGTCGGCGCTGTCGCGCCGGGCGCCCGCCCGGGCGTGGTCCAGGCGGCGGAGGGGGAGGTGTGGGGGTATGGGATACGAAGAGCTGGTGACCGGGGCGGTCGCGGAGCGGGTGGCGGCGGAGTCCGACAGGTTGCTGAGGGCGGCGCTGTCCACGGAGCGATGCGACCGGGTGGCGGCGGAGGCGGCGGTCGCCGAGGCGTACCGGGCCCACGGCATGGCCGTCCCGCGGACCGCGGTGTGGATGGAGTCACCGCTCGGCGGCGCGCTGGCGTCCTGGGTGGTGCGCCACGGGCGGGAGGACCGGCTCGACGGGACGTTGCTCGGCGACGCCGTCGCCGGGCCGCCGATATCGGCGCCGCCGGAGTTCGCGCGGCGGGCTGAGGCACTTCTTCGCCGACAGGCGCCGGCGGCCGGGAAGGAGAGACGGGCGGTGGGTCACGCGTTCGTCGACTTCGCCGACGCGCAGGCGCGACTGGTGGATGCCCTGGGCTTTCCGATGTACGACCAGCTCGACTTCTACTGGGACCAGGACGTGCACGGCGCGTACGAGCTGGAGCAGGAGATGACGAAGAGGTTCGGCTCGTCGCCGCACCCGCCCCTGACCCGCTTGGCCCTCTCGGTCCATCACGACCTGCTGGGGAGGGTCCGCGGTCCCGTTCCGGAGCGCGTCGTGCGGCCTGAGCAGGACGGGGACGTCATCACGCCGCCACCGCCGCCGAGCAGGGAGGAGATCTACTTCTACGAGGAGTTCGGCGGCGGTCTGGACTGCTGGGGTTCGGCGTGGGAGCTGATCCGGTGGCGTTGCATGCTGGCCGCGGCGGGACTGCCCGCCTCGCCGGCGCTGGAGACCGCGCAGGAGGTCCTGTACCGGGTCGGCAGGTGGTGGCCCCTGGAGGACGTCGTCGTCCTCTGCGAGCGTCCGGTCGAGCTGCGGTTCGAGAACACGCTGATCGGTTACGCCGACGGGTACCGGGTGGTCGGCGGCTGAGGCCCTCGCGCGGGCCCCGGCCAGGGCCGCCGTACGCTGTGCCTGCGATCGGCGCGGGGAGTGCGGAGGGAAGACGGCCATGGCTGCCTGGAGTGTGCGCGACATGCCTGACCAGGGCGGTCGTACCGCCGTGGTCACCGGGGCCAACAGCGGACTCGGGTACGTCACCGCGAGGGAGCTCGCGCGGCGGGGTGCACGCGTGGTGCTCGCCTGCCGCAGTGAGGCGCGGGGGAGGGACGCCGTCGAGCGGTTGCGTGCGGAAGTTCCGCAGGCCGAGGTGGAGCTGGGCTCGCTCGACCTCGGGGATCTCGCCTCCGTGCGGGCGTTCGCCGCGTCGCTGCCGTACGAGCGGCTCGATCTGCTCGTCAACAACGCCGGTGTGATGGCGATGCCGTACGGCGTCACCGCCGACGGCTTCGAGACGCAGTTCGGGGTGAACCACCTCGGGCACTTCGCCCTCACCGGGCTTCTGCTGCCGACGCTGCTCGCCGCGCGGGACCGGGCCCCGAGGCCTCGGATCGTCACCGTGTCCAGCATGGCGCACCTGCTCGGCGCCGTCGACCCGGGGGATCTCAACTCCGAGAAGAAGTACCGCCGTTGGGTCGCCTACGGGCGGTCCAAGACCGCCAACCTGCTCTTCACGCACGAGCTGGCGTGCAGGCTCGCGGCGAACGGCGCCGACGTCGTGGCGGCGGCCGCGCACCCCGGATACGCGTCGACCAACCTCCAGACGGCCGGTCCGCGCGCGGAGGGCCGCCGGGCCGCCGAGCGGATGATGGCGCTCGGCAACCGGGTGCTCGCGCAGACCGCCGAGGCCGGTGCGCTGCCCGTCCTGTACGCGGCGACCGCGCCCGGCGTCCGTCCGGACTCGTTCACCGGCCCGTCCCTCGCGATGTGGCGCGGCGCTCCCGCACCGTCGTGGCGCGCGCCTTGGACCCTCGACGACCGGGTGGCGGCCCGGCTGTGGACCGCCTCGGAGGAGCTGACCGGGGTGTCGTACGAGGCCTTGAAGACCTGAAGACCTGAAGACCTGAAGGCTTGGAGGCCCGACGCCCCGACGGCGGCCGGGCTGGCCGCACCCCTCGAGCCCTCTGGTCGCCAGACCGCCCGACCGTCAGACCACCAGGCCGCCAGACCACCCCGTGGTCGGACCACCCGGCGGTGAGGCGATCAGGCCGTCAGGCCGCCCGACCGTCAGGCCGTGCGGACCTCGTACGTGCGGATGCGTACCGTCTCGTCGTCCAGGCACTCGCCGCTGGTCAGGTCGAACCGCTGCTTGAGCAGGGGGGAGGCGACGAAGGGGCGGCCCCGGTCGGTGCCGGTGAGGCCGCGGGAGAGGACGGCCGCGCCGCTGAAGGGGTCGCGGTTGTCGACGGCGTACAGCTCGCCGGCGCGGTCGCGGAAGAGGGCGACCTGGCGGGCGTCCGGCAGCAGGGCGGCCACGCCCCGGCCGGGGACGAGCAGGCTCAGGTCGCAGACCGTGAACCACTCCTCCTCGTCCTGTGCCAGTCGGAGCTGAACCTTCAGGTCGGTGGTCTCGGGCGCCAGGGTCATCGCTGGGCACTCCCTTCCAGGGGTCGGTGGCCGATGGTCAGCAGCGGCAGGTCGGGCTTGATCTGGTCGCGCTCGGGGACGAAGCCGACGACCGGGTCCGGGGTGTCCGGCGCGTTCACGAAGGACACGAACCGGGCCAGCTTCTCGGGGTCGTTGATGGTGGTCGCCCACTCGTCGGCGTAGTGCGCCACGTGCGCCGTCATCAGGGACTCCAGCTCCTCGCAGATGCCGAGCGAGTCCTCCACCACCACGTCCCGCACGTGGTCCAGGCCGCCGGGGATGCGCTCCAGCCAGGTCGAGGTGCGCTCCAGGCGGTCGGCGGTGCGGATGTAGAACATCAGGAACCGGTCGATCAGGCGGATCAGTTCGGCGTCGGACAGGTCCTGGGCGAGCAGGTCGGCGTGGCGCGGGGTGGCGCCGCCGTTGCCGCCGACGTACAGGTTCCAGCCGTTGGAGGTGGCGATGACGCCGAAGTCCTTCGACTGGGCCTCGGCGCACTCGCGGGCGCAGCCCGACACCGCCGACTTGAGCTTGTGCGGCGACCTGAGGCCCCGGTAGCGCAGCTCGAGGTCGATCGCCATGCGGACGGAGTCCTGGACGCCATAGCGGCACCAGGTCTGGCCGACGCAGGACTTCACGGTGCGCAGGGACTTGCCGTAGGCGTGGCCGGACTCGAAACCGGCGTCCACCAACCGGGTCCAGATGAGGGGGAGTTGCTCGACGCGGGCGCCGAACATGTCGATCCGCTGACCGCCGGTGATCTTCGTGTAGAGGCCGAAGTCGCGGGCGATCTCACCGATCACGATCAGGCCCTCGGGGGTGATCTCACCGCCGGGGATGCGCGGGACGACCGAGTAGGAGCCGTTCTTCTGCAGGTTGGCCAGGAAGTGGTCGTTGGTCTCCTGCAGCGCCGCCTGCTCGCCGTCCAGGACGTAGCCGCTCGCGCCGATGGTCGGGGCGAGGGACGCGATGATGGAGCCGATCGCGGGCTTGCAGACGTCGCAGCCGTCGCCGCCCCGGGCGTCGTCGCGGCCGTAGCGGTCCAGGAGGCCCTGGTAGGTGTTGATGCGCAGGGCGAGGACGATCTCGTACAGCTCCTCGCGGGTCTGCGAGAAGCAGCCGCACAGGCCCTTGTCGACCTCGACGCCGCTCGCCTCCAGCTCGGCGGTGACCAGCTGGCCGAGCACCTTCACGCAGCTGCCGCAGCCGGTGCCGGCCTTGGTGCACTTCTTGACCTCGGGCACGGTCGTGCAGGAGTGCTCCGTCACCGCGCCGCGGATGGCGCCCTTGGACACGTTGTGGCAGGAGCAGACGATCGCCTCGTCGGGCAGCGCGGACGGGCCGAGCTGGACGGACTCGCCGGAACCGGCCGGCAGGACCAGCGACTCGGGGGAGACCGGCGGCACGGACCCGGTGAACGCCCGCAGGGTGCCGTAGGCGTCGGCGTCGCCGACGAGGATGCCGCCGAGCAGGGTGCCGTCACGGCCGATGACCAGCTTCTTGTACAGGCCCGAGCGGGAGTCGGAGTAGACGACGTCCAGGCAGTCCTCGGCGGCGCCGTGCGCGTCGCCGAAGGACGCCACGTCCACGCCGAGCAGCTTCAGCTTGGTCGACAGGTCGGCGCCGGTGAAGCTGGCCTCGTCGGCCGCGATCGTCGCCGCCGCCGTCTCGGCCTGCTCGTAGCCGGGCGCGACCAGGCCGTACACCCGGCCGTCGGCAGCCAGCGCGCACTCGCCGATCGCGAAGACATGCGGGTCGGCGACGGTCCGGCACTGCTCGTCGACGGTGATGCCGCCGCGCTCGCCGACCGTCAGTCCGCAGTCGCGGGCGAGCTGGTCGCGGGGGCGCACACCGGCGCTGAACACCACCATGTCGGCGGCGAGTTCGGAGCCGTCGGAGAGCTTCATCCCGGTGACCGCGCCGTCCTCGCCGACGACGATCTCCTGGGTGCCGACGCCCGTGTGCACGGACAGGCCCATGTCCTCGATGGTGCGCAGCAGGGCCGCGCCGCCGCCCGCGTCGACCTGGACAGGCATCAGCCGGGGCGCGAACTCCACGATGTGCGAGGTGAGTCCGAGGCCCTTGAGGGCGCCCGCCGCCTCCAGGCCGAGGAGCCCGCCGCCGACGACGGCGCCGGTCGTGGCGCGCGTCCTCGCGTACTCCTCGATGGCGAGGAGGTCGTCGATGGTGCGGTAGACGAAGCAGCCCTCGGCGTCCTTGCCCGGGACCGGCGGGACGAACGGGTAGGAGCCGGTCGCCAGCACGAGGACGTCGTAGTCGACGACCAGTCCGGAGCGGGCGGTGACCCGGCGGGCCTCGCGGTCGACGGTCTCCGCGGGGTCGCCGACGTGCAGCTCGATGCCGTGCGCGGCGATGAACTCCAGGTCGGTGAGCGACAGGTCCTCGGGCGTCTTCCCCGAGAAGTACGAGGTGAGGGCGACCCGGTCGTAGGCCGGACGCGGCTCCTCGCAGAGCACGACCACGCGATGGGTGGCGGTCAGGCCGCGCTCGGCGAGCGCCTCGAGGAAGCGCTGGCCGACCATGCCGTGGCCGACGAGCACGATCGTGGGGGTGGCCTCCGTGGCCTCCGGGGCGGCGGTGGTCATCAGGAGCCTCCATCGTTGGTGAGCAGGTGGAGCAGGGGGCCGCCGTCGGAGGGCAGCGGCTCTGCTCCCTCCCAGGCGCGGGCGAGCGCGCCGACGGTGCCGAGTTCGCCGACGAGGACCCCGCCGACCAGGCGGTCGTCGCGGACGACGACCTTGCGGTAGGTGCCCCGGGTGGCGTCGGCGAGCTGCACGACGTCGTCGCCGGGGAGCGGCTCGGTCTCGCCGAACGCGGCGAGGTCGAAGGCGCTGTTCCCGGCGAGGGTGAGCCGGGTGAGGACGCGGGTGCCGGTGTAGCGGGTCGCCCGCCCGGCGAGCGACTCGGCCAGCGCGTCCGCCTGTTCGAGGGCGGGGGCGGCCAGGCCGTACACGGTCCCGTCGTGCTGCGCGCAGTCGCCGATCGCGCGGATGTGCGGGTCGGAGGTGCGCAGTTCGTCGTCGACGAGGACGCCCTTGTGGACGGCGAGCCCGGCGTCCTTGGCGAGACCGGCGCGCGGCGAGACGCCGCAGGCCAGCACGACCAGGTCGGCGTCGAGGGCGTAGCCGTCGGCCATCTCCACCGAGCGGACGGCGCCGCCCAGGCAGCGGACGTCGCGCACCCGGCACTCGGTGTGGACCTCGACGCCGAGGTCCTTCAGGTGCCGCAGGACCAGCCGGGAGGCGTTGGGGTCGAGCTGGCGCTCCATGAGGCGCTCGGCCTGCTGGGCGAGGACGACCTGGGCGCCGCGCACGGCGAGCGCGCGGGCCGCCGAGACGCCGAGCAGCCCGCCGCCGATGACGACCGCCCGGACGCCCGGCCGCACCGCCTTGGACAGCCCGAGGCAGTCGTCCATGGTCCGGAAGGCGTGGACGCCCTCCGGCAGGACGTGGTCGGGGGTGAACAGGCCGCGCAGCGGCGGCAGCACCGGGTTGGAGCCGGTCGCGAGGACGAGCGTGCCGTACGCGATCTCGGAGCCGTCCGCGCAGGAGACGGTCCGCCGGTCGCGGTCGATGCCGGTGACCCGGGCCCGGACCAGTCCGGAGGGCGCGGGCAGCGAGATCACCTCGGGGGCGTACCGGCCGGCCAGCACCTCGGCGAGCAGGACCCGGTTGTAGGGCCGGTGCTCCTCCTCGCCGACGAGCAGTGCGGGCGTGCCCAGCTCGCCGAGCCGGCGGGCGAGTCGGGCGCCCGCGAGGCCGGCTCCGATCACCACCACACGCGAATTCGAGGTCATGTCCAGGAGCGTGCGTTGCCGACGTTACCCGGCCGCATCACGGTTGTTTCCCGCGAGGAACGCTGCCCTCAGCGGACGCCGGGCGGGAGTGTGAGGGTTTCTGCGGGGCGGCGGACGCCAGGGTGAGCGGCGGCGGACAGCGGAGGGCGGACGGCGGAGGGCGGACGGCGGATGCGCGACGCCGGGGCGGGGCGGTCAGCCGCGGGCGGAGGTCAGGTGGGCGAACACCACCACGTTGCCCTGGTAGCCGGTCGCCTTCGAGTATCCGCCGCCGCAGGTGATCACCCGCAGCTCGGGCCTGCTCGCCGCCCCGTACACCTTCTCGTCGGGGAAGTCGCGGGCCGGGTAGACCTCGACGGCGTCCACGGTGAACACGGCGACGCGGCCGTCGCGCCGGTCCACTTCGACGGCGCTGCCCTTGCGCAGTGCGCCGAGGTCGTAGAAGACGGCGGGACCGTCGGCGTTGTCGACATGGCCGGCGACGATCGCGGTGCCGGTCTCGCCGGGGGTGACGCCCGCCTCGTACCAGCCGGCGAGGTTCTCCCTCTCGGCGGGTGGGACGCCGAGGCTGCCGGACGAGGTGAGGGCGAGGCCCGTCAGCGGGGCGTCCACATGGATCGCGGGGATGCGGACGCGGTCGGGCGGGGAGGGCGGCAGCGCCGGGGCGGATCCGCCGCCGACGCCGGTGCTGTCGGCGCCGGCGGGGTCGGCCGCGCGGGCCTCGGCGGCGGACGGCTGCGGCGGGGCGTGCGTCTCGGCGCCGTTGCGCAGCAGCCACGCGCCGCTGCACAGGGCGGCCGCGGTGACGGCGGCTATGGCGGTGTTGCCGACCCTGCGCATCGGGAGCCCCCGTTTCTGTGACGTCAGGCGTGTCCCGTGTCCCCCTCCGGGCCGCGAGGGGCGTCGGACCCGGAGGGGGAGGGGACATGCGGTACCGGCGGACGGACAGCGGAGGGTGTCCGTCAGATCCCGTCGCCTCTCGCCCGGCGATGCAGGAGCCAGGTACCGCCCGCGGCGGCGACGGCGAGAGCCGCCACGCCGGCCGCGGTCTGTACGGGGTCGGGGCCCAGTGCGCCGCCGACCCCCGTCTTCACACTTCCTCGCGGCAGCGTCTGCCGCCGGTCCGAGGCCAGCACGACCACCAGGTCCCCGGTGATCCGCCGGCCGTCCGCGGCGCATTCCGCGACGATCTCGTACGTGCCGGGCTGCGCGCTCGGCGGCACCCCGAACCGTCCGGCCGCCTCGCCCTCGTGGCCGTCGGGCGCGAGCGGGAAGCGGCCTGCGCCCACGGCTCCGGCGTCGCCGGCCGCCGCGCCGGCCCCGCAGTCCTCGGTGTTCACCGAGACCTGCCCGCCCGGCACCGCGGTGGCCGGGTACACCTCCAGGCGCCCGGCGTCGGACGTGGCGCCGCCGCGTGCGGCGACGGCGTGCGCGGGCGCGGCGAAGGCGGCCGCGGCGGTGACGGCGAGCGCGGCACCGGTCAGCAGACGGGCGGTCAGCAGACGGACGGTCCGTCGTCGCATCGATGCTCCTTCGAGCTCGCTCCTCGAGATTCCCTGCCCTTCGAAGGAAAGTCGCAGCGGGACGGACGCGCTTGTTGACGGTGTGTCAGGAATGGGATGAACGGGTGTCGGACGTCCCGCGGCCGCAGGGGTCCGCCTGTGCGTTTCACCAGGTCACCCGGGTATGGACGGAGTCGCGCGGAAAACCCTCCGGACGGGAGTGTGAACGGGTGACCGGTCAGCGCCGGGTGAGCCAGTCGCCGCCCGCGATCGGCTTCCCGTGCACCCGCAGACCGGCGGCGACGGCGGGCGCGGCCACGTACACCCAGGCGCGGACGGGAGCGGCGCCGGCCGTCCTCGTCACCTCGCGCGCGACGCGCTCGTAGAGGTTGCGCGGGTCGCCGGGCGCGTACTCCTCCAGCCGGTCGAGGTCGGCGAGCAGGTGCGCGTACGCCTCGGGGCGGGCCGTCACGAGGTCCCCGGTGACGCTCGGGCCCGCGTCGCCCGGCTCCTCGACCGCGTACGGATAGCCGGGCCCGTCGTACAGCACCGCGCCCGGCAGCCGGGCCGGTTCCTCGCGCACGGTGCGGCCGTGCAGGAAGAGGTCGTGGTTGACCTGGCCGGGGCGCAGGGTGCCGTAGACGAAGAAGGGGAGTGCGGGGGCGGTCACGGAAACGATTCTCTCTCCTCACCGCCCCTGCACCGGTCCCTCGCGCCAATGCTATGGACATGACATGTCGAGGCCTCTTAAATGCCAGGACGACGTCAGCGCCATCCCCACGCGCGCCCCCACGGCGCCTTCCTGAGGAGACCGAAGAGACTGATGAGTCGGATACGGCAGCACGTCCGAGGTTCCCGTCTCGCCACCACCGGCATCGCCGTCACCACGGCCGCACTGCTTGCGGCCGCGCTCTCCCCGGCCGCGGGTGCGGCCGACAGACCGACCCGCGCCACCGCCCTCGACAACGCGGCGGCGGTCCTCGTCGACCGGGCCGCGGCCCTGGGCCTCACCTCCGGGCAGGCCACGTCCGTGCGTGACGTGGTCGTCGACAAGGACGGCGCCCAGCACGTCCGCTACGACCGCACCTACCGTCAACTTCCCGTGCTCGGCGGGGACTTCGTGGTCCATCTGGCCCCCGACGGCTCGTACCGCAGCGCGAACCGCGCGACCGGGGCGGCGATCTCGCTGCCCGACGTCACCCCGAAGGTGTCCGCGCCCAAGGCCGCCGACGTCGCCGTGAACGCGCTGCGCGCGGCCAACCTCGGCGAGCGCCTGAACCAGGTGAAGGCCAAGCCGCAGCTGGTCGTCGACGCCCTGCACGGCGCCCCGAGACTGGCCTGGCGCACGAACGCCGTCGGGCTGGACACGCTCGGCAACCCGGTCGCCCGCACCGTGCTG